>RFJD01000555.1 GCA_003695015.1 Verrucomicrobiota bacterium
AACACGCCGGCCGGCCCCACCACCAGATGATCGATGTTGCCGTTGTTGTCCGTGGGAACGTCATGAAAACTGACGTAACCCGCCCGGAGCACGGCCGGCCGCAGGAGAGTCTCCGCCACAGCCTGCTCGCCCCGCAATCCGAGCTGGTAGGTGCGACGCTGGCGAACGATGCGGGCAATACGAAGAAGCCCGTAAATCGCCAGAAGCAACGCCCCCAAGTTGCCAAACCCAAGCGCGAGCCACCCAGGCCATTGACCGCTGCTCCAAATGAAGGCCCACACCTCGTGAGGGTGCTGAATCAGGACCCGGATGGCAGGAAGCGTCCCAACGAGCGCAAGGCCCAGAAGGCAGAATGCTCCCATCAGTACCAGCAGCGCACCCTCAGACTCGTCTTTAAGCTTTTCCAGCTCCGCCTCCAACGAGTGGCCGGGAGGGCGCAGGAGTTTGCCGCTTTGCGGCGGTCGGAATCCCAAACGGCGAAGCTGCCATCGCTGCCACTTCAGGACGCCCCACAAGGCTCCGATCGCCAGGAACAAGCCCACGCCCACCCCGACAAAAAAGCGCCACTGCAACCCGTGTTCCATGCCCCGGAGCATCGCAAAGGCCGGCCAGCCGTGGAAGTCCCTCATCGGTCCGGTCGCCGCGATCGTTGCCATCCGGCCCCGTGGCCACACGGGTCGGGCGCTTCCAGCCTCCACCCCACCCCCTACGGCCCTCTGCTCGCCGCCCTCTCCCTCCAGAAGGCCGGTGGGCTGCCCAGCCTCCCAGCCTGCCGGGCCGTCGCCGCCCCGGGACGGCGATCGATCCTTTGGGGTTGCCACGACCGGTCTGGAGGCTAAGCTGGAGACGAGACCCAAACCAACCTGGCTTATGCATTTTGGCGCTGACTACCATCCCGAACATTGGGTGTACCCCTTCGACGGCACCCCCGAGAACCCCGAGGCCCGCTGGGCGCGCGACGCCCAGCTCATGGTCGCCGCCGGCATCAACGTCGTCCGCATGGGCGAGTTTTGCTGGGGTCTCTACGAGCCGGAGGAAGGCCGGTACGACTTCGACTGGATGCGCCGGGTCATGGACATCATGCAGCAAGCCGGCATCCAGGTCGTCCTGGGCACGCCCACCGCGGCCCCGCCCCTCTGGCTGGCCCGGAAACATCCCGAGATCCTTCCCAAGGACGACAAGGGCCTGACCCTGCACCCAGGCACCCGACATGCCTACAGCATGAACAGCGAGGTGTACTGGGACTACACCCGGAAGATCGTCACCGCGTTGGCGGAGGCGCTGGGCGACCACCCGCAGCTCATTGGCTGGCAGATCGACAACGGCATCGGCGGCCACGGCACCGAGTTCTCCTACAACGAGGAGACCAAGCACGACTGGGAACTGTGGCTGAAGCAAAAATATGAGACCGTCGAGCGCCTGAACAATTGCCTCGGCCTGCGGTTCTGGAGCCAGGTCGTCGCGGATTTCTCCGAGGTGCCCATGCCCATGCGCGCGCCCACGGTCCACAACCCGGCCCTGCTGCTGGACTGGATGCGGTTCGCCAGCGACACCTGCGTCGCCTATGTCGCCATGCAGGCCGAGATTCTCCGGAAAATCACCCCGGACAAACCCATCACCACCAATTTCCGCGCCCTCACCCGGCACTACGACCACTTCGACATGGCGGAGAACCTCGACTTCGCCGCCCTCGACAGCTATGCCACCCTCAAGCACAAGCCCTCCTACAACGCCGTCGAGCTGGACATGATGCGGTCGCTGAAAAAGTCGGGCATCCGGCTGCCGGGCGGCGAAACCGAGGGCTTCTGGGTCATCGAGCAAAAGGCGGGGAACGTGAACTGGCAGGAGGTCAACTCCCTGTTGCGGCCGGGCGTGGTCCGGCTCTTCACCTACCAGTCCGTCTCCCGCGGCGCCAACGGCATCCTGTACTTCTTCTGGCGGTCGCCCCGGATCGGCTCGGAGAAGTTTTACGGCGGCGTGCTCACCCACGACGGCCGCGGCACCAACCGGGTTTACCGCGAGATCAGCCAGATCGGGGAGGAGATGAAGCTGCTGGCCCCCATCCTCAAAGGCACCCAGGTCAAGGCCGAGGTGGCCATCCTCTTCTCCCATCCCAATGTCTGGGCCCTCCAGTTCCCCATGCAGCCCAACCGCCACTTCAACCAGCGCGAGCACATGATGCGCTTCTACAACGCGCTGCACGACCGCAACATCCCGGTCGATTTCGCCCGCCCCACCGAGGACCTCTCCCGCTACAAGCTCGTGATCGCCCCCTCCCTCCATTTGCTCGAGGGCGGCGAGGCGGACTTGCTCAAGCTCTACGTCCAAAACGGCGGCACCCTGGTCGCCACCTTCAACACCGCCCTGGTGGACGAACACAACATCGCCCCCATCGACGGCTACCCGCACGACATGACCGACCTGTTCGGCATGGAGGTCCTCGAGTTCGACCCCATCCCGCCGGAGGAGGAAAACCACATCGTCTTCAAGGGCGAGTTCCCGGTGACCCACCTCCATGCGGCCAAGCTCTGGTGCGACATCATCGAGCCGGCCGAATGCCAGGTGCTCGGCACGTTCTCGAAGGATTTCTATGCCGGCCGGCCGGCGATGACCATCAACCAGTTCGGATTGGGCCAGGCCGTTTACATCGGCTTCATGAGCGACCAGCCGTTTTACCTCGACCTGGTCGAATGGCTCCGCCGCAAGTGCGACCTCTTCCCGTTGCTCAAAGTGCCCGAATCGGTCGAGGTCAGCATGCGCCAGAACGACGAACGCCGGATCTACTTCGTCCTCAACCACAACAACAGCCCCGTCCGCCTGCACTTCTACAAGCCGGTCCACGACTACCTGACCGGCGCGACCTACACGGGCAACTATGACCTCGCCCCGCTGGGCGTCTTGGTGCTCGACGAAAAGGTCTCCCCGGAGGCGGCTTCCCCGGGCCCCGGCAGCGAAACCCCGACGCCCACGCCCGCTGCATAGGGTCCCCGAGTGCGGGCGTCGGCCTTGCGACCGAACGGAGCGGCGGGTTCAATGCCGCCCGTGAGCAAGGTCGCCCATGCAAGAAGCGCGTGTCCCCGCCGGAGATTCCGGTGGGCGGGCATGCTGTGTGGCGGGTTGGTGCTGGCCGGCCAGCCGGCGCTCCAGGCCGCCACGCCGGTTTCCGTCGTCCCCGAGCTGCCGCGCGGTTTTCGGCTCCTCCGGCCGGGAACTGCGTATGCGGCCTCCCGCTACGTGGCAGTGGAGGGACAGCCCTTCACCCACGCCCTGCGGGTCGAAACCCGGCTGCGACCGGACAACCCTTGGAACATCCAGCTCAACGTCCAAACCACGGCGCCGGTCAGTGCCGGAGACCGCCTGCTGGCCACCTTCTGGCTCCGCCGGGTGACTTCCTCGGGCCAGGCGGCCCATGCCACCTTCGTCTTCGAGAAGGCCGGCCCGGACTACGACAAGTCCGCCCTCCGGACCTTCAGCCTCACGGACACCAACTGGCACCGGTTTCACGTCGCTTTCGAAGCCGCGGCCTCTTACGCCGCCGGCGGGGCGCAGGTGAACTTCCAGTTGGGTTACGCGCCGCAAACCGTCGAGTTCGGCGCCGTCACCGTGACCAACTGGTTTCGCGACGTGACCCTCGAGGACCTGCCCGACGATCACACTTATGCCGGACGCGAACCGGACGCGCCCTGGCGCTCAGCAGCCGCGGAGCGGATCGACCAATGGCGGCGGGCCAACCTCGAGGTGACCGCGACCGATGCCGACGGCCGACCGTTGCCGCACGCCACGGTCCGGGTCCAAATGTTGCGGCATGCCTTCGGCTTTGGCGCGGCGGTGGCGGGACGCCGATTACTGGCCACCGGCACGGATGGCGACCGGTACCGCGGCGTGGTGACCCAGTGGTTCAACCGCGTCGTCATCGAAAATGATCTCAAATGGCCCCAGTTCGAGGCCGACCCGGCTCTGGCGCGACAAACCGTCGCCTGGCTGCGCGCGCATGACATCCAGGTCCGCGGTCACAACTTGGTCTGGCCCGGCTGGCGGTACCTGCC
>RFJD01000556.1 GCA_003695015.1 Verrucomicrobiota bacterium
ACCGCCGGCGGAGATTGGCCTGCCGGGGCCTCAGCGCGCCTTTTCGGCGGCTTTGGCTTTGTAGCGGTCGAGCGTTTGCTGAAGTTGCGCCTTCAGGCCGGGATCGCCGTCGCCGTGGGCTTGGATGGCCTTTTCCTGCCAGGAGATCGCCTCTTGGTAACGCCCCTGTTCGAAGAGCACGCGGGCCAGGGTGTCGATGATGCCGGCGTTTTGCTCCTTGGTGAGGCGGACGGCGCGCTCGGCGGCCTTGCGGGCGAGGTCGAGGTCGCGGTGTTGGATGGCTTCCTCGGTGGCGATGGTCCAAGCCAGCGTGTTGAGCGCTTGGGGATCGTCCTTGAGGCGGTCGTAGAGGCCCTCCTTGAGGGCGTCGGCCTTGGTTTTGTCCCCTTGGGCGGCGGCTTCGAAATAGGCGTTGAGGTCGCGCATGGCGAGGAGGCTGCGTTTGATGGCGTCGAAGTCCACATCGGCCGGAAGCTGGGGGCGGATTTCGGCTTCGAGGGCGGCGAGCTTGGCGTCGTCGGCCCCTTTCAAGGCGGCCTCCTGGTAGCGCTGGAGGAGGATGCCGGCCCGGGCCTGCTGCATCAGTTCGTCCACCGTGAAGCGGCGGGCCAGCAGGGAACCGCCGGTGTCGTTGTTGATGGCCACGATTTGTTCGGCCAGGCGGCGGAGTTGGGCCTCGTCGGGTTTCTCCGCGTTGAGTTCGGTGAAGAAGGTTTCCAGGAGCTGGCGGCCCTTCTGGCGGGCTTTGGCGGCTGCCAGGTCGTATTTGCCGGCGAGGAGCTGATCGAGGACCTGTTCGAGTTCGCCCATGGGGTGGCCGACCCAGACGACGCGGCTTTCCCGGTCCACGACGAAGGCGCAGGGAATGCCGTTCTGGCCGTAGGCCTCCATGTAACCTTTGCCGGTCTGGCGGTCCTTGTCGATGGCCACGGTGTAGTTCATCTGGTCGCCCATTTTCTTGACGAAGGGTTTGACCACCGAGGGTTCCTCGTCGGTGATGCCCACGAAGACGACGCCTTTGGGGCCGAACTTTTTCTGCAGTTCGGTCAGGTGGGGGATGCTGGTGCGGCAGGGCGGGCACCATGTGGCCCAGAACTCGACCACGACGATCTGCTTGCCCTTGGCCTTGGCGAGGTCCACGGGCCGGCCTTTGACCCACTCGGCGATGTGCAGCGGCGCGGCCGGGTCGCCCAGTTGGGCGGCGGCGAGGGGGAGGAGCGGCAGGCTGGCGGCCAGCAGGCTCAGGAGGGTTCGGTTGGCTTTCATGAGGGCGAATGCAACCCGGTCCCGGGGGGATTGGCAAGCGTGGAAGCGGGGCGGCGGTGGTTGGCAGGGCCGGTCGGCAGGCGCGGGAGCGTGCGGTGGGCAGGTTGGGCGTGACAAAAGCGGGCGATCTTGTCACACTTCGTGAATGCACGAGTTCCGTTACGAGGGAACGAAGTTGTACTGCGAAGGGGTGCCGGTCGAGACCTTGGTCCGGAAGTACGGCACGCCGCTGTACGTTTATTCGGAGGAAACCATCCGGGCGGCTTATTCGCGACTGGACAAGGCTTGGGAGGGCCTGCCCCACGCGATTTGCTACGCGGTGAAGGCCAACTCGAATCTGGCGGTGTTGCGGGCGCTGGCTGACTTGGGGGCGGGATTCGACATCGTCAGCGGCGGCGAACTGCAGCGGGTCATGGCCGCCGGGGGCGATCCGGCCAGGTGCATCTTCGCCGGGGTGGGCAAGAGCGAGGAGGAGATCCGGGCGGCCCTGAAGGCGGGCATCTACTGCTTCAACGTCGAGAGCGAGGCGGAGCTGGAACGAATCGACGCCGTCGGCCGCAAACTGCGGAAAAAGGCGCCGGTGGCGCTGCGGGTGAACCCGGACGTCGATGCCCGGACGCACGCCAAGATCACCACCGGGACCTACGAGACGAAGTTCGGCATCCCGTTCGAAAAAATCCGGCGGTTGTACGCCAAGGCGGCCGGGATGAAGGGCGTGAAGCTGCGGGGGCTGCAGATGCACATCGGGTCGCAGCTCACGTCGGTCGAGCCGTTCGAGGCGGCGGTGGCCAAGGTGGCGCCGCTGGCGGCGGAGTTGGCCGAGGTGCATGGCATCGAGTTTTTCAGCATCGGCGGCGGCATCGGGATCGTGTACCGGCCGGCACTGGCCAGCGGCGACCCGAAGTGGTGGTTCAGCCCGGAGGGACGGCGGATGATCACCGCGGAGGCCCATGCGGAAGCGTTGCGGCCGCATCTGGAGCCGCTGGGATTGAAGATCATCCTGGAGCCTGGGCGGTTCATCGTGGGCAACGCCGGGATCCTCGTCACCCGGGTCGAGTACGTGAAACAGGTCGGCAACAAGACGTTCCTGATCGTGGACGCCGCCATGAACGACCTGATCCGGCCGGCCTTCTACGACGCCTACCACGAGATCGTGCCGGTCGAGAAAAAGGCGCGCAGGACGGTGGTGGCCAACGTGGTGGGGCCGGTGTGTGAGACGGGTGATTGCTTCTGCCGGGACCGGATGTTGCCGCGGGTGGGCGAAGGCGGTTTTCTGGCGATCCTGAGCGCGGGCGCCTACGGCTCGGTGATGAGCTCCAACTACAACACCCGGCCGCTGCCGGCGGAGGTGATGGTCCGGGGCAAACGCCACGCGCTGGTGCGCGAGCGGCAGCCGGTCGAGGCCATCTGGGCCCTCGAGAAGCCGGCTTCGTGGCAGGAGTCGGCGACCAAGCGTGCCAAGCGCAAATAACTGCGTTCCGCCGCCATGACTCCTGCTCAATGGGACGTG
>RFJD01000557.1 GCA_003695015.1 Verrucomicrobiota bacterium
CATCGGCCTGACGCCTGATCGGCCCGGCGCGACCATGTTGGGCGGCACGGGCCTGGCGATTTCAAAACGCTGCCAACATCTGGAGGTGGCGCTGGAGTATGTGCAGTTCGTCGCCTCGCCGGAAACGCAGCGCGGTCTTTATTTCGACGCCGGCGGCCAACCGGGCCATCGCTCGGCCTGGGTTGACGAGGAGTTGAATGCGCGTTGCCACAACTTCTTCCGCGACACGTTGCCGACCCACGACCGCGCATTCGTGCGGCCGCGTTACCCGGGTTATCTGGACTTTCAGGACCGCGCCGGTGATCCCATTCACGCGTTTCTGCGCGAGGGCGGCGACGCCGGCAAGGTGCTCGACGCGTTGAACCAGCTTTATCGGGAATCCCGACGATGAACCGCCCTCTCGACGGCATTTTGGTGTTGGAGTTCGCGCAGTATCTGGCGGGGCCTTATGCCGGACTGCGCCTAGCCGATCTGGGGGCGCGGGTCATCAAGATTGAACGCCCCGGCACGGGCGATGCCTGCCGCCAGCTCGCCACGAAAAATCTCTTCGTGGATGGCGACAGCCTCGTCTTCCACACCATCAACCGGAACAAGGAATCCTTCGCCGCCAACCTCAAGGATCCGAAGGACCTGGAACTGGTCAAGAGGCTCATCGCCAAAGCCGACGTCATGACCCACAACTTTCGTCCGGGTGTGATGGAGAAGATCGGCCTCGACTACGAATCGGTGAGCGCGTTGAACCCGCGGATCGTGTATGGCGAGGTCACCGGGTATGGCAAGGAAGGCCCATGGCGGGCCAAGCCCGGTCAGGACTTGCTGGTGCAGGCGTTGAGCGGGCTGACGTGGCTGACGGGCAATGCGGACGATCCGCCCGTGCCGTTCGGATTGGCGGCGGCGGACATGATCTGCGGCACGCACCTGGCCCAAGGAATCCTGGCGGCGTTGGCGGCGCGCGAACGGACCGGTCGCGGCAGCCTGGTGGAGGTCAGCTTGCTCGAGTCCGTGCTGGACCTGCAGTTTGAGGTCCTGACGACCCACTTCAACGACGGCGGACAACTGCCGCGGCGGGCGCGTTACCGCAACGCCCACGCCTATCTGGGCGCACCCTACGGGATATACGAAACCAAGGACGGCTACATTGCCATCGCCATGGGGTCCTTGACGCGTCTGGGCGAACTCATCGGCCTTCCCTCGCTGGCGGAGTTTGACAAGGACCCCGCCGATCGCTTTGACAAGCGCAACGAAATCAAGCTGGCCCTGGCTGCGCAGTTCAAGACACGCACCACCGCCGAATGGCTCGCGGTCCTCGAGCCGGCGGATTATTGGTGCGCCGACGTGTTCGACTATCCCCGCCTGCTGGCCCACGAAGGTTACCGGGTTCTGGGCATGGAGCAGGAGGTGCGTCGGCCCAACGGCGCCACCGTGCGCACCCTGCGCTGTCCCATCCGCATCGACGGCCAGCGGCTTTATTCGGATGTTGCCGCCCCGGTGCTGGGCAATGCGAACCAAACACTGAACGAGGAACCCTCCGATGCCTGAATCCACACCGCCCGATCAACACGCTGCCATCCCTCTCCACCACTCCGAGAACTGGATGTTCGAGGACTTCGAGGTGGGCCGCAAGGATCGCTCGATTCGCCGGACCATTTCCGAGGGCGAGGCCATGCTGTTCAACAGCTTGGTGCTCGACATGCACCCCTACGTCGGGGACGAGATTTTCGCGAAGGAACAGGGCGTGTTCGGCCGGCGCCTCGTGGCCGGCGCGCAGGTGTTTGCCTATGGCCTCGGTCTGATGGCGAACAACAACATCCACGCCTTCAGCTACGGCTACGACAAGCTGCGCTTCATCAAGCCGGTGTTCATCGGCGACACGATCTACACCATCCGCACGAACTTGGAAAAGCGGCCCAAATACCCCGAGATGGGGCTGGTTCGCGTCAGTTACGAAGTCTTCAAGGGCAAGGGTGAATTGGTGCTCTACGCCGAACATCTCCAGACGGTCAAATACCGTGATCCCGCCCGGTGGCAGGACCAGATCGAAAAACGATGAGACCGCTCGAAGGCATCACGGTCGTTGACTTCAGCCAGTTCCTCTCCGGCCCGTCGGCGAGCCTGCGTTTGGCTGATCTGGGCGCACGGGTGATCAAGGTCGAGCGTCCCGGCACCGGCGACATCTGCCGTCAGCTTTATGTTTCCAACACCTTTCTCGACGGCGAATCCACGGTGTTTCTTGCGATCAATCGCAACAAAGAAAGCCTGGCGCTCGACCTCAAGAATCCCGAGGATCGCCGCCACATCGAGCAACTCGTCGCACGCGCGGACATCGTGATGCACAACTTCCGACCCGGTGTGATGGAGCGACTCGGACTCGATTACGAGCGCGTCCGGGCGATCAATCCCCGGGTCATCTACGGCGTGATCACCGGCTATGGCGAGGAAGGCCCATGGCGCGACAAGCCGGGTCAGGACTTGTTGTTGCAAGCGCTCAGCGGCCTGACGTGGCTGAGCGGCAACGCGGACGACGGTCCCGTGCCCATGGGACTTTCCATCGTGGACATTTTCGCCGGCGCGCAACTCGTGCAGGGCTTGTTGGCCTGCCTGATCCGGCGGGAGCGCACCGGTCAGGGCGGTTTAGTCGAAGTGAGCATGCTCGAATCGATCCTCGATTTTCAATTCGAGCCGCTGACGGTGTATTTCCAGGATGGCGGCCAGTTGCCGCAACGCACCGCCACCAACAACGCCCATGCCTATCTCGGCGCACCCTACGGCATCTACCAGACCGCGGACGGTTACCTGGCCCTGGCCATGGGACGCATCCCCCAACTGGGCGAGTTGCTCGGCTGCCCGCGGCTGCTCGATTATACCGACCCGGCGAGCTGGTTCGACCAGCGGGACGAGATCAAAGCCATTCTCGCCGAGCACCTGCGCACCAAACCCACCGCCGATTGGCTCGCCGTGCTCGAACCCGCCGACATCTGGTGCGCCGAGGTGCTGGACTGGAAACGGCTCCGGGCCCATGAGGGGTATCGCGTCTTGGGCATGGAACAAACGGCCCGTCGCGGCGACGGGTTCGAGCACCTGACCACGCGATGCCCGATCCGCATCAACGGCCAGCGTCTCTACGCCGGGCGCGGCGCCCCGGACGTCGGAGAACACAACGAACGCATCTTGAAGGAACTGCTGTCATGAACGTGCCCATTCTCGACACCCATCAACATCTGATTTATCCCGATCGGTGGCCGTATTCGTGGACACGCGATC
>RFJD01000558.1 GCA_003695015.1 Verrucomicrobiota bacterium
ACGCGATCCTGCTCGGCGCGTTCGCCGCGACCAACCTGCTGGCGGCTCACGCGATGGTCGAGCAAAGCGGCGAGGTCATCCTGCCCGCCGCGGCGGCGGGCGAGCGCTGGCTCCTCGTGACGGCGGACGCGGACGACGCCGTGTTCGAGCACGCCGAAACGAACAATACCTTTGCCGCGACCCTCACGCTGCGCGCGCCGGACCTGGTGGTGGGGGGCCTTGCCGCGCCGGCCAACGCGCAGTTCGGCCAGACGATTCCGGTCACGCTGGCCGTCACCAACGTGGGCGGCGCGCCCGCCGCGGCGACGTGGAACGACGCGCTTTATCTGAGCGCGGCGAGCAATTCGCTCGCGGGCGCGACCTTGCTGCGGACCGTCCCCGCCGAGCCACCGCCGCTGGCGCCTCAGGCGGGCTATGTCCACACCGTGAACGTCACCCTGCCGCTCGACGCGCAATCCGCGCCCGGCGCTTTCTGGCTGGTGGCCGCGGCCGATCATGGCGACCGCCAGCCCGAAGCCGTCGAAACGAACAACCTACGCGGCGCGCCGCTGGCGCTCACCCTGCCGCCGTTGCCGGACCTGAAGGCGCTGGCGGTGCGCGCGCCGGGATTCGCCCTGCCCGGCCGGCCGTTGGCGTTGAGCTGGAGCGTCACCAACGCCGGAGCGGCCCCCGCCCCGGGTCCCTGGTCGGAAACCATCGTGCTCACCAACGCCGACGGCGGCGCGCTCGCGCTCGGTCAGTTCACCTTCACCAACACCATCGCGCCGGGCGACACCCTCACGCGGACGCAGACCGTGGCGTTGCCGCTGGACGGACCGGCGGGCGCGGTCCTGTTGGGCGTGGAGGTCAACAGCCGCGGGGACGTGATCGAGGCGGACCCGGCGAACAACCGGACCTTCGCCACGAACCAAACCGCCGTGCCGCTGACCCTCACTCTCGCGGTGGACCCCGGCGAGCTGCTCGAAGGAAGTCCCATGCAGGCCACGGCCACCCTCACCCGCAATGGCGACCGCGCCGATGTGCTCGACGTGGCCCTGAGCAGCGACGCGCCGGATGAGTTGAACTTGCCCGCCACGGTCACGTTCCCCGCCGGTGAAGCGCGCGCCACCTTCCGGCTCTGGGCGCTCAACGACAACACGGTGGACGGCCCGCAAAACGTCACTGTCACCGCCAGCGCCACGAATTACTTGTCCGGCGCGGCCCAAGTCACCGTGCTCGACGCGGACCGCCCGCAACTGCGGTTCGCCTGGGCGACCAACGTGGTGCTCGAAGGCGCGCGGTTGCCGGTTACCGTCTCCTGCGACCCGCCCCTGGCGCAGGCGGTGACGATTACGTTGGAAAGCTCGGCGCCCGACCAGCTCCGGCCACCGCCCACGGTGGTCATCGCCCCCGGCGAGGGCGCGACCTCCTTCGAAATCGTCGCCGTGGACGACAGCCGCATCGAGCCGGAGACCCCGTTCACGCTCCGCGCCACCGCGCCCGGCTTCATCTCCGTCGAAGCGGAAGGGCGGGTGTTGGACGACGACCTGCCGGTGGTGACGCTGACCTTGAACACCCCCGCGGTGAGCGAAGCCGCCGGCGCTCAGGCCGCGCTGGCCACGGTCACGCGCGCGCCGGTCACGGAACGGTCTGTGGTGATCGAATTGACCAGCAGCGATCCGAGCGCCGCCCGGGTGCCGGCGCGGGTGACGATTCCGCCCCATGAGGCCAGCGCGACCTTCGCCGTGGCGGCAGTGGACGACGACGTCTCGGATGGCCCGCAAACGACCGTGCTCGGCGGCTACGTGCTCGCCTCGCTGAGTGGCGAGCGCGTCGGCGCAATCAATTCCGCCACCTTGACCGTGACCGACGACGATGGCCCGGCGCTGCGGCTGACGATCGCGGACGAAGTGCTGCCCGAGGGCCGGGCGGAGGCCACGAGGTTGAGCATCTCGCGCAACACGACGAGCCTCGAGGCGCTCACGGTGCACCTGGCCTCGAGCGATCCGTCCGAGGCGACCGTGCCGGCGACGGCGGTCTTGCCGGCGGGCGAGACGGCCGTCTCCGTGCCGGTGAGCACGATCGCCGACGGCGTAAGCGACGGCAATCAGTTGGTCACTTTCACCGCGTCGGCGCCGGGTTATGCGGACGGCGCGGTCACGGCCACAGTCACCGACACCGATCTGCCGGACCTGATGGTGACCCGGCTGGAAGCGCCCGACTCCGCCGAGACCGAGAGCTACGTGACGGTCTCCTACCGGGTGGCCAACCAAGGTCTGGCCACCTCGACCGATCACTTCCTCACCCGGGTGTTTCTTTCCCCCGACGCGGCGGCGGGCGACGACACCCTGGTGGGCCAGTTCCGTTACGACGGCGAGCTACCGCCGGGGCAGTATTTCGAGCAATCGCTGCAAGTGCGCCTGCCTCAGAAAGTCGGTGAGTTTTGGATCATCGTGCGGACCGATTCCGACGACGTCGTGCCGGAAATCCTCGAAAACAACAACGTCGCCATCAGCGCCGGGCCGATCCAAACCGACGCCGCCTATCATGCGACTGTCGCGGCAGACGTTACCCAAGCGCTGGCGGGCGCGCCGGTGCCGTTGGCAGGGGTGGCCACCAACCGGTTGGGCGAAGGGGTCGCCTTCAAGCCGGTCACCATCCACATTCATCATGAA
>RFJD01000559.1 GCA_003695015.1 Verrucomicrobiota bacterium
ACGCAGGGGTTCGTGCCGAACGTGGTTTTTCCGACCGGCATCGTGCCGCGGGGCGACTCCCTGTGGGTTTACTACGGCGCAGCCGACGAGAGCTGCGGGGTGGTGGAATTGAGTCTGCCGGAGGTGCTGGAGGCGTGTCGGCCGCCGGCGGGCGGTTGAGAAAGCCCCCCGGCCGCCGGGGCGTGCCGCCGGCGACCGGGGAGGAGGGTTCAACCTTCGAGGCGCCCGGGTTTACCAGAAACGGGTCTGGCCGGGGATGGGCACGGGGTAGCGGCCGTCCGGGCCGGGGCGGGTGGGCGGCTCCATGTCGTCCCGGCATGCCTCCGGCGCGGGCGGGTAGAAGAAGTCGGAGGCGTTGACCTCCTCCCAGGACATCCCCTTGCCGGTGTAGCAGGACAACTGGCCCATGATGGTGGTCAGCGTGCTGTCGGCCATGTAATCGCCGTTGTTGACCGGTTTGCCGGCGCGGATGCCCGCGAAGAGCCGGTCGTGCTCGATCTGGTAGGGATTGGTCTGGTGGGGATCGTTGCTGGGCGCGCGCCAGCGCCAGCGGGTTTCGCCCTCGATCCGGCAGGCCAGAATCGAGGCTCGGCCCTTCGAGCCCAGCACGATGCTGGAGGACTCGTTGTAGCAGCCGGTGGTGGTCCGACAGAAGGCGTACACGCGGACGCCGTTGGGGAAGTGGTACACCACGGAATGGTGGTCGAAGACGTCGCCATAGATGGGTTCGACCATCGAGGAGCGGCCGCCCAAGCCGTGGCAATGGACCGGGTTGGCCTCATGGAGCACCCAGCGGGCGCGGTCCATGTTGTGGACCAGCGATTGCGGGACGTCGTCGCCGCTGAGCCAGCGGAAGTGATACTGCGTGCTGAACTGCCATTGCAGCTCGGTCAGACCCGGCTTGCGCTCGGTGACGCCGTAGGGGGCGCGGAGGAAGTTCTCCTCGATGGCGACCACCTCGCCGATGGCGCCGTCGTGGATGCGCTGGATGGTCTCCTGGTAGCCGGGGTGGTAGCGGCTGTGCAGACCGGACACGAGCGAAAGCCCTTTTTCCTTCGCGAGTTGGATGGCCTCCCGCATCAGCCGGATGCCGTGGGGGTCGATGCCGTGGGGTTTCTCGACGAACACGTGCCGGCCGGCCTTGAGGGCGGCCAAGGCGTGGAAGGGATGGAACTTGGCCGCGTTGGCGATGCAAACGACGTCGGCCGCCTCGATGACGGCCTTGTAGGCCTCGAGGCCGGTGAAGCAACGGTCCTCCGGCACGTCCACCTGGTCGGCCCGGCCCAGGCGCGCCAGTTCGCCGCGGATGACCTCCCGGGTGCGGTGGACGCGGTCCAGGAAAATGTCGGCCAGGGCCACCAGGCGGGCGCCGCGATCGGCTTTGAGCGCCTGGGCGCCGGCGCCGGTGTTGCGGCCGCCGCAGCCGATGAGGCCCACCTTGATGACGTCACTGCCGGCGGCGTGGGCGGAGCGGCTCAACTCGAGAGCACCGGCCAGGGCGGCCCCGGTGGTGACGGCGGTGGTGCGCAGGAAGGTGCGGCGGTTCGGTTGTCGTGAACGGGAAGGATGTGTGGTTCGCATGCCGTCAGGATACCAAAACCGGCCGGCGCGAGGCAGCCCTGTTTTGCCCGTGGAAGTCCGGGAGCGCCGGCTTCAGGCCGGGGAGTCCGGGGCGCCGGCTTCAAGCCGGGAAATCCGGGAGCGCCGGCTTCAAGCCGGCGAAGGGGATCGACCGGTGACAGCGAGAGGTTATTCCCAGCCCAGGGCCCGGCGGCCTTCGGGTGTGATCATCGATTGGTTCCAAGGCGGGTCCCAGACCAGCTCGACCTCGGCCTCCTTCACGCCGGGCAGGGCTAGGATGCGTTGGCGGGCGTCCTCGGCGATCATCGGTCCCATGCCGCAACCGGGCGCGGTCAGGGTCATGCGAACCCGGACGCGGGATCCGTCGGGAGGCGATCCGGCCGGTTCCACCTCGACCGAGTACACCAGCCCGAGGTCCACGATGTTGACCGGGACTTCCGGGTCGAAGCACTGCCGCAGGGCGGCCCAGACCCGGTCTTCCAGCGGCGTCGGGGAGTCGGGCTCCGGCGCGGTTGGCCCGCCGGCTTCTTCCCGGGGTTCCAACCCCAAGGCGTCGGCGTCCCGACCGTCGATCCTGAACAACGCCCCCATGGCGCGGACCGTGAAGCCGTGGTCGAGCGTTTCCTCGATGGCGACCTCGGTGCCGGCGGGCAGAACGACCTTGTTGCCCGCGGGGATTTGAACCGCCTCGCAATCGCGTTCCAACGGGATGGTGGGCGTCGGGTTCATGCTCGGGAAAGAAACGGTTCGGCTTACTCGGTGGCGGCGGTGTCCGGTTTGCCGGCGGGCTGTTTCCAAAGGTGCTCGAGCTTCTTGAGCTTCGGGGCAATGACCGCCTGGCAATAGGGCTGGGACGGGTTGTTGCGGAAGAAATCCTGGTGGTAGTTCTCCGCCGGATAAAAGGCCTTCAACGGGACGATCTTGGTGACGATGGGCCGGCTGAAGTGTTTTTGGGCCTCGGCTTTCGAGCGTTCGGCGGCCTTCCGTTGCGCCTCGTCGTGGTAGAGGATGATCGACCGGTACTGCGTGCCGACGTCGGCGCCCTGGCGGTTGAGGCTGGTGGGATCGTGCGCCAGCCAGAAGACCTCGAGCAGTTGGTCGTAGCTGATGCGGCGCGGGTCGAACTCGATCTGGACGACCTCGGCATGGCCGGTTTCGCCGGTGCAAACCTGCTTGTACGTGGGGTGGGGCGTGTGGCCGCCGGCATAGCCGCTGGTCACCGCCAACACGCCGTCGAGCCGCTCGAACACGGCTTCCAAGCACCAGAAACAGCCGCCGCCGAGGGTGGCTTTTTCGGTGGCGGGCGGGGAGGGATGTTTTTCCTGGCTCATGAGGGTGACGGGGAGGAGGGCCAGCCCGACGGCGGCCAAGGCGAGGGCCCGGCCCGTGGGGCGGCGAAATCGAATGGCGGTTGGAGGTCGCATCGGTCGTTTGCCCGACACCATGCCCGCAATTCGGCCATGCGCAAGGCGCCCGCGCCGGGAATCCGGCCGGGTTCAGGCGCCGATGCGTTCCAAGGCCGAGCCGATGCGGGCCAGGGTGGTTTCGCGGCCGAGCACCTCGATCAGGTGGTAGAGGCTGGGGCCGATCTTCGAGCCGGTCAGGGCCACCCGCAGCGGATGGACGAGTTGGCGGGGTTTGACGCCCATTTCGCCGGCGGTGTTCTTGAGGCAGGCCTCGAGGTGGCCGGCGTCCCAATGCTCGAGCCGGGCGAAGGCGTCCCGCAGCCGTTCGAGCCCTTCGCGGCTGGCGGGCACGAGGTGTTCGGCTTCGGCCTCGGGATCGAACACGACCTCCTCGCGGAAGTAAAAGCCGGCGTAGCCGGGCAGTTCGGCGAAGGTCTTGAGCTTGCCGCGGCAGGTGTCCAAGGCGGCTTTGACGTACTCGACCGGCCAGGCGTTGGGATCGAACCCGGCATGGGCCAGGGTGTGGACGCCCAGTTCATAGAAGCGATCCGGCTCCATGCGGGCCATGTACTGGCCGTTCATCCACTGGAGCTTGGCGAGGTCGAACCGGGCGTTGTGCCGCTGGACGCCCGTGAGGTCGAAGCGGTCGATGAGTTCCTCGAGGGACAGGATTTCCTGGTTGTCCTTGGGCGACCAGCCCAGCAGGCAGAGGTAGTTGACCACCGCCTCGGGCACGTAGCCCTCGTCGATGTAGGTCTGCAAGGAGGCCCCTTGGTCCCGCTTGCTCATCTTGGAGCCGTCCGGGTTGAGGATGAGGGGGATGTGGGCGTAGTGGGGCGGCTTGACGCCGAAGGCCTCGAACAAGGCGATGTGGCGCGGGGTGTTCGAGAGGTGGTCCTCCCCGCGGATCACGTGGGTCACGCCCATTTCCAGGTCGTCCACCACGTTGGTCAGGTGGAAGACCGGCTTGCCGTCCGAGCGCACGATGACAAAGTCGGGGTTCTCTTTCTCCCGGTCGGGCAATTCGCGGTGCACCTCGCCCACGATCAGGTCGTGAAAGGTGGTGGCCTCCGGGTTCATCCGGAACCAGATGGCGCCGTCCTTCTCGTAGGCGAGGTCGTGGGAGAGCAACGCCTCGACGCGCCGTTCGTAGAGGGCCCGGCGTTGGGACTGGAAGTAGGGGCCGCGATCTCCCTGGCACGGCCCGGTGGCGTCCGGAGTCAGGGGGCCTTCGTCCCAACCCACGCCCAACCAGCGCAGCCCTTCGAGAATCACCCGCACCGACTCTTCGCTGTTGCGGGCGGCGTCGGTGTCCTCGATCCGCAGGATGAACTTGCCGCCGTGGTGACGGGCGTAAAGCCAGTTGAACAGCGCCGTTCGGGCGCCGCCAATGTGCAGGAAACCGGTCGGACTCGGGGCGAAACGCACACGCACGCTCATGGCCCGGATGCTAAGCCCGTCCCGCCTCGCCGGCCAAGTCCGGCTTGACCAGGCCGGCGGCCCGCCGGATCCGGACCGGCCCGGGCCCTGGGGCGGATCAGCCTTGCCGCCCGCTCCGGAACGGCGTTCACTTTCCGCGGAAATGCTTCGACCATCAGCCATGAAAAAGATGCACTGCCACTTGGCCACACTGCTGGCTCTGAGTTGCCTGGCGGGGGCTTTCCCCGCCGGCGCGGGTTCCTGGAACGACGAAACCCCGGCCGAACGCGACGCCCGCATGAAGTGGTGGCGTCAGGCCCGCTTCGGCATGTTCATCCACTGGGGCCTCTACGCCATCCCGGCCGGCGAATGGAAGGGCCGGCCCATCCGGGGTATCGGCGAATGGATCATGGACCGGGCCAACATCCCGGTCGAGGAGTACGAGCAGCTGGCCAAGCAGTTCAATCCGGTGAAGTACGACCCCGCCGAGTGG
>RFJD01000560.1 GCA_003695015.1 Verrucomicrobiota bacterium
GGCCGAATCCTGTCCCGCCACCCGCCCGCTGCCGAGCGGTTCCTTCAACGGCGTGGGTTCTCCCAGCAGCACACTGTCGCGGTAGATACCTTCGCCCGTGATGCGGTAAAGGCGTTCGGCGATGTTGATCCGGCGCAGTTTCAACGTCGCCCGTCCGCCGGGCGTCGGCGTCAACTTCACGCCGGCATAACCGAAACCGTCCTTGGGAAACTCATAGCCGTGGCTTCGCACGTGAAAGAACACCGGCCGTCCCATCCAACCGGGCTCATGCAACGCCACCCAGCCCGCGCTGTCGCTGACGAACCGCAGGTGGTTCACCGTCTCCAACTCGACCAACGGGACGCCCCGCCCGGTGGCTTTGTCCATTACCCGGATGCCGAAATAGACGTTGGTTTGGGCAGGGGCAACGACGGGGCCGCCCAGGCAAAGAAGCGTCAGGAGCCACTTGCCGGTCCGCAGCCAGCAACCTGTCTGTGTCATGCGCCGACTCTAAGAACAGGCGTGACGCCCGTAAACCCTGCGTCCGGTGCGCGATGGCCCCAAGGTGTGGATACGTGCCGCAGGAGCGAATGATTGCCCGGGCTGATTGCGCAACGACTTTTACATCCAGTCACCGTCGCTTCATCCATCGAGCATGACCATACAGGAAATGTAATACTTGAAATTGTAGAATGTTGGTGCGATTGTCTTGCGCTGTAGCGCTCCGTTGACGGTGATTGGCTTCGCCAATGATTCTCTGGGCGCGGCCCGTTTGCATGGACGGTGGTGAAGTGAGGCTGCCAGAGGCGAGTCCCAATCCTCCGCGACGACGCCCCGGCAGATGTTCAGAAGCGTAAGTTCGGATCAGACTCATGAGTTCCATGCATGCAACCAGGCCGAGCCTCCAGCGGCGCTCCTTGGATCTCGTTCGTTTTCGCTGGCCGTTTCGCGTTCCTTGGTTTGCGGCGGTCAAATGCCTTCTCGGGCTTTTGGCGTGTGCTTGTTGCCACGTGGCCGACGGCGCCTCACTGCTGCAAAACGGCGACTTCGAGAAGTTCGACGCGCAGTTCAACCCAACGGCATGGCAACTGGCGGGCGAACCGGGCAACGCCAGCGTGGCGCCGGCGGTGCGGCCGGGGTCCGGATTCGGAGACCGCGTGCTGCGACTGGGTGAGCCGGATCCCACCGGGTTGAATTGGGCGGCGCCGGTGGTGTTGGCGCGGCAGGCGGTGGCGCTTCCGCCCATGCCGCCGCCAGTGCGGGTCATCGTCACCGGAAGAATCGCCCGGGATCCACTGCTGGCGGGGGCGCCGGACGCCGTGCAGTTCCAACTCGGAGGCGCATCTTCCACCGCCATGTCGTCGAAGGGCGATCCGGGTTCCATGCCGGCCGTGCCCCTGGCCGTCTGGCCGCCGGTGGTGCCGGCGGACGGCGCGTTCCACGATTTCTTCGCGGCCGCGGTCCTTCCGCCCACGGCGCCCGAGCTCGAGTTCCAAGTGGTGAAGGCCGGGCCGGGCCGGTTTTGGATCGACGGCTTGGCGCTTGAACTCGAGCCTGGAGATTTGCAGGTCCGGCCGCCGATGGGACCGAGCGAAGGCGGGATCGAAGTGCAGGTGATTGGCCCGTCGATCCAGCCGGATGTGCAAGTGTTGTTCGACGATGCGCCGGCAAACATCTTGTTTCTTGAACCCGGCCAGGCTGTCGTGCAACTGCCGCCTCACCCTGCCGGACCGGCGGATGTGGAGGTCCTGAACCCGGGCGGCCCCACAGAGCGTCACGTGGACGCGTTCGTTTATCTGGTACCGTTGAGCATCGACCTTTTCAGTCCCCGTGCCGCTGCGCCGGAGGGCGGGACCCTCCTCGAAGTGCAAGGGTCGGGGTTCATGCCGGGAATCGAAATGGTGGCCGTGGACACTGAAACCGGTGACACGCACCCGTTGAGTGTTCAAAGCATCGCATCGGAACAACAACTCACCGTGAAGCTGCCTCCGCTCTCGGTCGGGCTCTACACTCTCCAAGCGAACGACCCGATGGGGCGCTCCGGCGCCTCACCTGCCGGCTCACCGCTCGCCATCCTGGCGCCGCCATCGATCGAAGTGGTCACCCCGGATCATGGTCCCGCCGCAGGCGGCACGACCGTGACCATCAGGGGCAGCGGGTTTGAGACAGGCGCCAAGGTGTTCTTTGGCGACGTGCCGGCCGGGTCGGTCGAAGTGACCGGCCCGGGCACGATCACGGCTGTCACGCCACCAAACCTGCCATTGCGCCTGCCGGTGACCGTGCAGAATCCGGGCGGACCGCCGGGCACCTTACCGGACGCCTTCACATTTGAGCAACGACTGCCCGGCGACGTGAACGGGGACCAGATCATCGATCTGACGGACGTGTTGCTCAGCCTGGGCGCGGCTGTCAACGAACCCTCGAGTGTGCCGCTCGTGCTCGAGGCCGATGCCGATGGAAACGGACGGATCGGTCTGGCGGAAGCCATTTTGGCGATGGAAGCGTCGGAGGTCTCCGAACCGGGCGTTTTCGAGGCATTGCCCAAACCCGTGTTGACCGTGCTCACGCCAGCCGTGACCAACGGCACCCCGGCCATCGTGCTGGCGACGCGCGTGGA
>RFJD01000117.1 GCA_003695015.1 Verrucomicrobiota bacterium
GCCAGTCCTCTGGCGCTTTCGGAGCGCGCCGATGCCCCCACTCAGGATCGCGGGGTCAGAGTTCCCGATGGCGGCCCGGTGGTGTCAGGACTGGGTCCAGGCCATTTCCACGGGATCAGGAGTCCTGAGGCTGTTGGCCGGAGCGCATGCGCTCTTAACCCCTACGGTCCACCCAGACGAAACAGCCCTGAGGAGGCGCCCCGCCGTGGCGGTCGGGGCTTGCCGTCCGCCGGCCGGCTCGGGTATGCGGAGAGCGACCATGGATGCCCGGGAAGCGTTGGTGGCATTGAACATGATCGAGCGGATCGGCCCCGTGCGGTTGCGGGCCTTGCTCGAGCGCTTTGGCGAGCCGGCCGCCATCCTGGGCGCTTCCCGGTCGGCTCTGGAGAAGGTTCCCGGCATCGGTCCCGACACCGCCGAGGCCATCGCGACGTGGGAGCAAACGGTCGATCTGGCCGGCGAGTTGAAGCGGATCGAGGACTTTGGCTGCCGGATCCTGATCCAGGAGGACGAGGAATACCCGCCGCTGCTGAAGGAGATCTACGACCCGCCGATCGTGCTGTACGTGAAGGGGAGGTTGGAGCCGCGGGATCGCAACGCCATCGCCATGGTCGGTTCGCGGCGGACCACCCACTACGGCTTGGAGGCGGCGCGCAAACTGGCCTACCAGCTCGCCTATCTCGGGGTCACCGTGGTCAGCGGCGGCGCGCGGGGCATCGACACCGCGGCGCATCAGGGCGCGTTGCTGGCCAAGGGGCGGACCGTGGCCGTGCTGGGCACCGGGATCAACGTGGTGTTTCCGGCGGAAAACCGCGAGCTCTTCGAGCGGATCGCCGCCAACGGCGCCGTGCTCACGCAGTTCCCCTTCAACCGCAAGGCCGATCGCCAGACCTTTCCCATCCGGAACCGGATCGTGGCCGGCATGACGCTCGGCACGGTGGTCGTCGAGGCCGGGCTCCACAGCGGGGCGCTCATCACGGCCGGCATGGCGGTGGACAACGGCCGGCAGGTGTTCGCGGTGCCGGGTCGGATCGACTCGCCCCAGAGCAAGGGCTGCCACGACCTCATCAAGAAAGGGGCCAAGCTGTGCGAGAGCGCCGAGGATATCCTCAGCGAGTTCGAATACCTTTTCCCGACCAGCCGGCGGCCGGCCGCCGCGGCCGAGGGCGGTTCGTTGCCGGGATTGACCCTCACCGAATCCGAACAGCGCGTGTACGACTGCCTCGGCGCCGAGGAAATCACCATGGACGAAGTGATCCGGGCCACCGGCCTGCCCGCCTCGGCGGTGTCGGTGGCGCTCTTGGGGCTGGAAATGAAACGCCTGATCCGTCAGCTTCCCGGCAAGCTTTTCGTGCGCAACGACTGACCGGTCCGAATCCCTGCAATGGAAGTCTTGATCCGACCCGATGCGGAGGCGGCGGCGCGCTTGGTGGCGCGCATCATCGCCGATGAACTGCGTGCCAATCCCCACCTGGTCCTCGGCCTGGCCACCGGCCGGACGATGGAGCGGGTTTACCGGTTGCTGGTGGAGATGCATGTCCGGGACGGCCTGGATTTTTCGCTCTGCCGCACGTTCAACCTCGACGAGTACGTGGGCCTGGAGCCGGACCATCCGCAGTCCTACCGGCATTACATGAACGAACGGCTCTTCAAGCACGTGAACATCGACCTCCGCAACACGCATCTGCCCAACGGCATGGCGCCCGACCTCGACGCCGAATGCGCCGCCTACGAGGCGTTGATCGAACGGGCCGGCGGCATCGACCTTCAACTCTTGGGCATCGGCCGCGCCGGACACATCGGCTTCAACGAACCGCTCTCCGCCCTCATGTCCCGCACGCGGGTCAAGGCCCTGTCGCCCGCGACCATCGAACAAAACGCGCCGTTGTTTCCCGATCCGGCCCAAATGCCCCGGCGCGCCATCACCATGGGCGTCGGCACCATTCTCGAGGCGCGGCGCTGTGTGTTGCTGGCCACCGGCGGGGAGAAGGCCGACATCATCGCCCGGGCCGTCGAGGGGCCCATCACCTCGATGATCTCCGCCACCGCTCTGCAACTGCACCGCCGTTGTGTCGTGGTGGTGGACGAGGCCGCGGCCGCCCGGCTCGAGGGGGCCGATTACTACCGTTGGATTTTCGAGAACGAACCGGAATGGGAACCCTACCGTGACCTCTGAACCTCCGAACCGTTGAACCGTTGAACCACCTTGGCCGGCCGCGCGCCGGCCGCCGGCACCCCGCCATGAACAAGACTCCGCCCGAACCCATCCGCGCCTTCGAGGTCGATCGCCTGCGCGTCGAGGTTTACGCCAGTCACGATGCGATGGCCGCCGCCGCCGCCGCCCGGGTGGCTGCCTTTGCCCGGGAACGGCTTGCCGCCCGGGGTCGGATGGCGGCCATCTTCGCCTCCGCCACTTCTCAGATCCGGTTCCTCGCCGCGCTGGCGGAGCAGTCGGGGCCGGACTGGTCCCAGGCCACGATCTTTCACATGGACGAATACCTCGGCCTTCCGGCGGATCATCCGGCCAGCTTCCGCCGGTTCATGCGCGAGCATCTGGTCGCGCGGCTGCAGCCCGGGACATTCCATCCGCTCGAGGGCGACGCGATGGAGCCGATCGACGAGTGCGAACGCTACGGCGCGTTGCTGGCCGGTCAGCCCATCGATTTCTGTTGTCTGGGCATTGGCGAGAACGGCCACGTCGCCTTCAACGACCCGCCGGTGGCGGATTTCAACGATCCCCGGCCGGTGAACATCGTCCGGCTGGACGAAGCCTGCCGGCGGCAGCAGGTCGGCGAGGGCTGTTTCCCGGACCTGAACTCCGTGCCGCGCTATGCCCTGACGCTCACCGTGCCCAGCCTGATGAAGGCGGAACGGCTGTTCGCCATCGTGCCGGAGCAGCGCAAGGCCGCCGCGGTGCGCCAGGCGTTGGAGGGTCCGGTCAGCACCGACTGCCCGGCCTCGATCCTGCGGCGGCATCCGGCGGCGGTCCTGTTCCTGGACGCCGATTCCGCCGGCGAGCTGGCGGTCATGCGCGAGAACGACGGCGACACGGCGTCATGACGCCATCGACAGCGCCCCGTCCCCGGGCGTAGCCTTGCGAACTCATGAAGGTGCTCTTCCTCAACGGCCCCAACCTGAACCTGCTGGGCACGCGGGAGCCGGAGGTGTACGGCCGGCAGACTCTGGCCGACATCGAGGCGGCCGTCCGCCAACGCGCCGGGGAACTGGGCGTCGGGATCGACTGGTTCCAGTCGAACCACGAGGGCGAACTGGTCACGCGCCTGCAGGAAGCCCGGGGGGCGTTCGATGTGGTCGTCCTCAACGCGGCCGCCTACACCCACACCAGTGTGGCCCTGCGGGACGCCATCGCGGCCATCGGCCTGCCGGTCATCGA
>RFJD01000561.1 GCA_003695015.1 Verrucomicrobiota bacterium
CAGGACTTTCATGCCACCACCGGCACGGCCGAATCTTCGTGGGTTTCGCCGGCCTTTTCCTCCGTGCCGGTGGTGGCATGAAAGTCCTGCACCTGTTGGGCGCCCCCGAGGACACCGGCGGCATCCTGACGGTGCTTCGCAACCTTTCGGCTCTGGGGCCGGTCACCGGTCAGGAACACGTCGTCTGGGTTCACCGCCGGTTCCGGGAGACGAGGCGTCCCCCGCTGACGCTGCACCGGGGTCGCTTCCTCCTCGATGAATCGCCGCGCCACCTCGAGTTGCTGGCCCGCGCCGTGCCGGCGTGGTTCGAGCTGGCCAGGGCGGTCCGGCGGTTGCGACCGGACGCCCTGCACGCCCATTCACGCGGCGCCCTGCCGGTGGCCATGCTCTGGGCGGGGCTGGCGCGGCGGCCGATTCTCTTCAGCAGCCACGCCTACGCGCGGCGCACCGGGCTGTACCAGCGGGCGGCCCGGCTGCGGCATCTTCGCTTCAGCGTGCTCACCCCCAACATGGCGCGGCACTACGGCCTGACGCCGGGGCGTGACGGCGTGGCGGTGGTTTCCGAGTGTTGCGCCGACGCCTTTTTCGAAAAGCCGTTGGCCGGGCCGCCGCGTGCGGCAGGCGAAGGGCCCGTCCGGCTGGTCGGTTTGGGGAACATCGTGCGCTGGAAGAACTGGCATTTGCTGCTGCAGGCCATCGCCCTCCTGCCGCCGGAACAACGGGCCCGGCTCGTGTTCGACCACTGGGGGCCGGTGCCGGACGATGCCGCCTGCCGGCGCCACCGGGAGGAGTTGCAACACCTGGCCGAACGCGCCGCGCCCGCGCGCGTCGCCTTCCGCGGGCTGACGTTGAACGTCGAGCAACCGCTGCGGGAGGCGGACTGGTTCGTGCTGCCTTCGACCAACGAGCCCTGTTCGGTGGCGCTGATCGAGTCGCTGGCGCTGGGACGACCGGCCATCGTCTCGGCCAGCGGCGGCAACGTGGACATCGTCGAGGACGGCCGCACGGGGCTGCACTTCCAGCCGGACGATGCGGCCGATCTGAGCCGGGCGCTCCGTCGTCTGTTGGCCGGCGAGGTTCGCCCCCTGCCGCCCGAGGCCATCCGGGAATCGGTTCGCCCGCGTTCGGCCTCCGCCGTGGCGGCGCAGTATGGCGCGCTGTACGAGGAAGTTCGTTTGAAGCGGCCAAGCCCGGCCGGCTCGTCCGGAACCTGACCCGGAGGGACGCCCGGTCTGCCAGGCGCCGGCGTCCGCCACCAGCCGACCTCAGATCTCCACCGTTTCGCCCGGACCGGGTTGTTCGATCCGGATGCGAGGCCAGCGCTCGCGGATCGCCTTCGCGAACCACGCCCGCGCGGCGTCGTTTCCATGCCCCAACACCACCACCTCGGGGGAAACGACGCCGACGAGCTCGAGCAGGTCCTCCCGCTCGGCGTGGGCCGTGAGGTCGAACACCTCCAGCTCGCACTCGCGCACCACCTCCCCGGCCGAGTCGCTCAGCCGGAAGGGTTCGCCCGGCCGGCTCTCCTTCAATCGCCCGCCCGGCGTGTCGGGATCGACATAGCCCACCAGAAAGATCCCGTGGCGGGGGTCGGACAACAACGCGGCGGCCACCTCGTGGGCGGCGGTCTTTTCGGTGAGCATGCCGGCGGTGAGGACGAACAACTGCCCTCCGGCCGCGAGCGCCGGCGCCAGGGGACCGCGCTCGAGCACCCGCAGATCCAGCGCCTGGCCGAGCTCGAGGTTGGTGTGACGGCGGTTGGCCCGGTGGGCCTGCACGTCGTAAATCTCGGTGAACACCCGCCCCAGGCCGCCCACATACACCGGCTGCTCCGGCAGTTGGCCCGCCTGCATCCAAAGAGCCAGTTGCCCCAGGATCTCCTGGGTCCGCCCCAGGGCGAAGGTCGGGATCAACACGTTGCCGCCGCGGGCCAGCACCCGTTGGATGCCCGCCAGCAGCCGTTCCGATTCCGTCTCGCGTGTCTGGCCCGGAACCGCCGCCCGGTCGCCCCGGGTGGTTTCCATCAACAGCACATCCGCCCGCACGTCGTCGAACCGCGCCCCGCGCAGGAGCGTCTGGTCGTGGAAGCAAACATCGCCGGTGTAAAACAATGTGGCATCCCGGCCGCGGACCATGACCCCGGCGGCCCCCAGCACATGCCCCGCGTCGTAAAGCTCGATCGTCGGCGCCTGCCCGCGCCGCCGCGAGCCACGGCCGCCGGCCCATTCGATTTCCCGTTCGTAGCGCACCGCTTGGTACAGCGGTGCCTGTTCGTCCAACTCGCGGTGCGTGTAGAGCGGGTACTCGCGGATGTCCATCTCCTGCCGGCGGCGCAACATCACGTTGACCGAGTTGTGCAGCACGCGCTCGACCAGGAAATAGCTCAGCTCGGACATGAACACCTGGGCGTCCGGGAACCGCCGCATCGCCACCGGCAGGGCCCCCACGTGATCGTGATGGCAATGGCTGATCACGATGGCGTCCAGGTCGGGCTCCTCGATCCGATCGAACAGGGGCAGCCCCTCCCGGCCCTCCCATTTCGGATGCACGCCCGCGTCCAACAAAAGCCGGTGTCCCTCCAGCTCAACCCACCAGGCGCTGGCCCCGATGTCCGTGTCCGGATTCAGATTGGCTATCCTCACGCGCCCATCCTAGCCCAGGCCCGCCGGTTGTTGAAGCGGCAGGGCCGCCGGACCGCGGAGCATGCGCTGCGGGGGGGCATTCCCGGCCTGCCCCGAGAGGCGAGCCGGCTGTCCGCCATCCAGACCGACCGGGGGGCCCAAGGCGCCATCCTTTCCCCGCCCTTCCGCAGCCTTGGGGCCTGGCGTCCTTGCGTTTGCCTTGTCACGCAGCCCGAGGGCCGCCCGCCATCGCCTCCACCTCCATCCGCTCAGAAGAAAGAAGACCGCCAAAGCCAACCCGGCCGTGATCGTCGCGCCAAACGGGCTTCGACCCCGCCGACCGCTGGCTGGCCAATCCTGCGTGGACCCGCTCACATCCTCCGGAGGATCTCCACAAGCAAGCCAAGACAGATCCCGGCGCAAAGGACGCGCGCAATGCGTCGATCGCGCGGCCGATCATGCATGCCCCTTCCGAGGACCAGGCGCAGGAACACATACCAGGCAACCCCACCCGCCAGGCCACCCAGAAGCATGAGCCCCATGCGTAGCAGGTGCAGGGCAGGCCGCTCACCGGCCGCATCCTCCAATCGCAAGTACACAAGGACGCAGATGCCTCCCAAGACGCACCCACCGACAATGGTCAACCAGGGATGCTTCATCGGCCGGCGATCCAGGCTCTCACCGATTTGTCGCAAGCGTGTATCGCGCATTGTCACCTACCAAATGTTGGGTCAGGCGCCATGAGCCCATGAGATGGGCGGCGGAGCCTCATGTCGTACTGCGGTTCGTGTTCAACAGGCACCCCATGGCGAATTGTTGACGCCTATTTGGGTCGCCAGAGTTCCACCGTTAGGTTTGTTGGTTCTGCGTCCCTTTTGACAATGGCTGTCATCCTTTCTCCGGTCGCCACGTTTGAGCAACTGATCTTCCAGTATGCGGCACGGACACGCGGCAATCGCGTCTCTTCGGCTTGTTCGACCGCGAGGATTTTCCATTGCGCGGGATCGCCTGAGAATCTCCCGAGAGCCGAGAAGACCGCTTGGGTGGCAACATGGCTGCCCGGATGGCTGTTGATCGCCGTCGATACAGAAGTTTGAAATTCCGCCACGCGGTGAGCGTTGGTCAGTTCCTGCCCCAACCAGTGGAAAATCCATGCGCAGACAAGGCACACGAACACCGAAGGCAAAAGCCAAAACGCAAGCCTTCGTCTTAGAGCGTCGGTCGCTGACATGGCTGGCCGCAGTCGGGTTTCGCCCCATTGACCCAATCGTTGCAGTTGTTCAATAGCCCGCAA
>RFJD01000562.1 GCA_003695015.1 Verrucomicrobiota bacterium
CGGTCGGCGGTGGTGACGGCGTCGGGTTGGTCGGGGCCGGGTTCGCGGTTGCCCGCAAGGTCGGTGGCCACGGAGTAGAACCCGTAAGTGTGGCCGAACTCGCCCGGATAAACCGCGCCGGAAAGGGTGGTTTTTTCGAGCCAAAGCGCGAAGGGACCGCCGTTGTCCGAGACGTAGATGTCGTAGGTGGCGAGCCCGCTGCCGCCGGTGTCCGTGCCGCTCCAGGCGAGCGGGATGTTCGGGAAACTGCGGGCCGGCAGGGCGGCGACGGCGCTGGTGGGCGGCGTCAGATCCGGCTCGGCGCGCATTTCGTAGCGCAGGGTGTAACGGCCCGGGCTGTCGTGATCGAGCAGGTGGAGCCGCCGCTCCATGACCGGCCGTTTGCCGCCGCCGATGAAGGTGCGGTCTGTGCGCCAGACCACGTTGCCGACGCCGAGCGTGGCGCCGTCGGGCCGAAGGACCTCGACCAGCTCGAAGCGGTCGTCGGCCGGGTCTGGCAGGCGCAGGTAGGTCCAACCGGCACGCGGCGTGGCGACGAGCGTCAGTTCGAGCTGATCCGGCGCGAGGGCGCCGGTGAACTCGCCCGTGGTCTGGATGGCCACCGGTTCCACCGAGCCGTCGCTCAGGTAGAGCGCGTCGGGCAGGTCCTGGATGTCCGGGAAATCGTTCACCAGCATGTCCGGCAGGCCGTCGTCGAAGGCCCCTTCCAATTCGACCAGCCGGATCAACTCCTTGATCTCGACGCTTTGGATGATCGAGGCGCGCTCCTCGCCGAGGCCGTCGAGGTGTTTGAAGTCGGCGGAGTAATCGACGAACAGCCCTTGCAGGGTCGATTTGAGCAGCCAGCGGCCGATGCCGATTTGGCCGGGGCCGATGTCGCCGAAGTTGGCGGTCAACGAGGGCACGAGGTTTTGCCCGTTGACCTGGGTGGCGATGATCTGGAAGTCCACGAACAGGCCCTTTTCGTTGTCCACGATCTTGGGCTGGGCGGAAGTGATGCGGACGTTGCGGGCCGCGCCGTAACCGTCGTTGCGCACCATGACCGCCAGCGAATAGGGCACGCTGGGCTCGACCTCCTCGGTGAACGGATCGTCCGCCAGCACGTCCCGTTCGTGGAAGTAGGTGAGGTGGAGCTGCGCCAGCGGATAAACCGTGATGGCGGTCGGCGCCAAAGGCACCCTGGTCAACGCGCCGTTCTGCCGGTAACGGATCGTGCCGCTCACGAAATAGACCGTCGGCCCGGTGATGGCGGTGTCGGTGGTCGGGAGGATGTCCCACTGGGCGACGCCGGTGGTTCCGGGCGCGACCTCGCCCGTGCCGTCGATGGCGCCCAGCCCGCGCAACGAAGGCTCCGGGATGAGGAACTGCGGGGTGACGATTTCGCCGGCCTCGTTGGCCACCGCGAGATCCACGGCCACCTCGGTCAACGGGGTCTCCGTGCCGTTCTCGATTTCGAGCGTGGCCTGGAAGGCATCGCGGGCGATGACCGCGTCCTGTTCGATGCGCAACCGCACCTGGGCGCAGATGCCGCCGGTGGGTTGGTGGAGGAAAGCGCGGAGCTGCTCGATCTTGGCCGCCAGCTCGTCGAACGGCGTGGCGAACCCGGCCGCTTCGCTTTCCTGCTGCGCCTGTTCGGCGAGGGCGACCTGGGCGAGGAACGAGTCCCGCGCGATGAAGTCGTCGCTTTGGCCTTGCGGAACGTCTCCGCTATCGAGCGTGCCGGCGGCGTAGTAATCCATGGTCCGGTTCCAGCGGGCAACGAACGCGCCAATCCGTTCCTCGGAGAAATCGAGCGCGAAGGGGTGGCTGCGCAGAGCCGTTTCCTCCGCGGCCGAAAGCCGATGGCCCTCCTCGCTGTCGGCGGCCACCGAGGCGCTGAGCAGCTCGAACCACGGCTGGAAGTTCGGGCTGACGCCGGCCATGAGCCAATTGTTGCCGCCGAAGATCCGGCTGAACACCTCAAGCACGGCCCGGGCGCGCAGCGCCGCCACGGCCACTTCGGGCATGCCGGGATAAGCGTCCGAACCGAGCGGATTGGCGAAGGCCGCGCCGGCCAGATCAACGGCCCGCCGGGAAACGGCCGGGTTGCCAAGGCCGAGCAAGCCGGGCCCGCCGGATCCGCCGCCCGGACTGTTGCCGCAGAGCGAGGGCCCACCCAGACCGTCGCCATCGCAGGCGTAGGAGAGGTTCTCCGCGCAGCAGTAGAGCGTCAGGGCTGTTCCAAGATAAGGCACTTCTTTGCCGGCCGCAGCAAGGCAATCCAGGACGGCAGAGATGCAGCCGGCCGGATTGGGCTCGTTGTAGCAGTCGTTCAAGCCTTGAAAGCACTTCACGAGGTCGGGCAACGGATTCACCAAATCCCAAGCGCACTTGGCCAGCTCCTTGAGCAGCTCGAGCCCGCAGGGGTTGCAGTCCGAGGCGCCGGCGGCGCCGGCCGTGGCCAACGAGCCCCCTGCCGCACCGCCGCCTCGAGGATTCCACACACCGCCGCAACCGCCCCCGCCGGCATTGTTCACCGCGATGGGCGCGCTGCCGCCGACCGAGCCGCCGCCGCAG
>RFJD01000563.1 GCA_003695015.1 Verrucomicrobiota bacterium
CCACTCCGGCCAGCCCGCTGCCAGTTCCTCCCGAAGCCGTTCCAACGGCAACCCCACGATGTTCGACCACGAGCCCTCCACGCGCTCGATGATCCGGTCGCCTTCCTCTTGGATCGCGTAGGCGCCGGCCTTGTCCAGCGGATTGACCCGGGCGTGGTAGGCCGCGATCTGCTCCGGGTTCAGCGGCTTGAAGGTGACGAGCGAAGTGTCGCTGAAAAGGCGTCGCCGGAAGGGCCGAAGTTGCAGCAGGCAGACGCCGGTGATGACTTCGTGCGTCCGGCCGGCAAGCGCCTGCAGGAAGCGGGCGGCTTCGTCAAGGTCGGCCGGCTTGGCGAACTGGACGGCGCCCAGGCAGACCACGGTGTCCGCGCCCAAGACAACGCAGTCGGGGAATTGCCGGGCGACCGCAAGGGCCTTGCGATGGGCATTGCCAAGGGCGGTTTCCCGGCCGGTGAGTTGTTCGCCCAAGTGTTCCTCGACCGGGGCCGTGACCACCTCGAACGGGATGCCAAGGGTTCGGAGAAGTTCGCGCCGACGGGGTGAAGCCGAGGCAAGAATGAGCCGGGGAACGGCGCCGGGTCCCTGGGCACCCTGGGCCTGCATCGGATCGAACTCGCGTGGTTCCGCGTCCCGCATGGCTTCCATGGTGTGGGAGCGAGGGTCCCGGGTCCACGGCGGATTGGAGGTCCAAAAAAGGAAAAGCCCCGCGGCGGCGGGGCTTCGCGATTTTCCACAGCCGGATGGCGTCGGATTGGTAGCCTTAGCGCTTGCTGAACTGGAAGCGCTTGCGGGCGCCCGGTTGGCCGGCCTTCTTGCGTTCCTTGGCCCGCGGGTCGCGGGTGAGCAGGCCGTGGCTCTTGAGCGTCGGGCGGAGTTCGGCGTTGTACTGGAGGAGGGCCCGGGCGATGCCGTGGCGCACAGCGCCGGCTTGGCCGGAGGGCCCGCCGCCCTTGACGTTGACCCGGACGTCGAACTGGGAACGCAGCTCGGTGACGTCGAGCGGCTGGGTGACGACCATCCGGTGGGTCTCGATCGGGAAGTACTTCTCGAACTGGCGGCCGTTGATGACGATGCGGCCGGTGCCCGGACGGAGACGAACGCGGGCGACGGCCTCCTTGCGACGGCCGGTGCCCAGGTATTCGGTGAGAGTCGTTTCCATGGATCAGGTCAGATCAGGCCGAAAGGGTCAGGGGCGTCGGTTTCTGCGCGGCGTGCGGATGTTCCGGACCGGGATAAACCTTCAACTTGGTGATGAGCCGATCGGCCAACCGGTTCTTGGGGAGCATGCCTTTGACGGCGTGGATGATCAGCCGCTCCGGGTGCGTGGCCCGAACCTGCGCCGCGGTGAAGACGCGCCGGCCGCCGCGCCATCCCGAGTAGCGTTCGTACGTTTTCTGGGTCTCCTTGCGACCGGTCAGCACCACCTTGGAGGCGTTGATGACGATGACGAAATCGCCGGCGTCCAAGTGCGGCGTGTAAACCGGCTTGTTCTTGCCGCGCAGGATGTTGGCCACCTGAACAGCAAGCCGGCCGAGCACCTGGCCCTCGGCGTCGATCACGTGCCAACGCCGGGCTGCCGGGTCCACTTTGGGCAAATACGTTTTCATTCCCTTCAGCAACAAAGGCCCGCCATCTTATCGGGCGCCGCCCCCAAGTCAACCGCGATTTGGGTGTTTTCCTGCCTTTTCGAGCCGGCCGGGGGCGGCCGGCCAGGGGCGGCTTGCCTCGATTTCCACCCGCGCCCAGACTGCCCGGCATGCAACCCCGATGGCAAGCACTGGCCGCCGTGGCGGTCCTGGCCGGGAACGCCGGGACGCCGATCGCGGCGGAAACAGCAGGTGAAGGCCCGCCCGGCCCGGCGGCCGCCCCCGCGTGGATCTGGCGGCTGGATCCGGCGGAACAGCATCAACGGATCGAAGGATTCGGCGCCTCGGACGCGTGGTCGGCCCGGTACGTGGGGCGTTGGCCCGAGAACTTGCGGGAGCGGGTCGCGGAGCTGCTCTTCAGCCGCGAGTGGGACGCGGCCGGCCGGCCCAAGGGGATCGGGCTCTCGGTGTGGCGGTTCAACCTCGGCGCAGGCAGCGCGGAACAGGGCACCGAAAGCGGCATCCGGGATCCGTGGCGCCGGGCGGAGTGTTTCCAAAATCCGGACGGCTCGTGGGACTGGTCGAAACAGGCCGGCCAGCAATGGTTCCTTCGCGCCGCCCGCCGGCACGGGGTCGAAACGGTCGTCGCCTTCGTCAACAGCCCGCCGGTTCACCTCACCCGCAACGGCCGGGCCTGGGGCGACGGCAGCCATCACAGCAACCTGCCGCCGGAAGCCTACGGCGCTTTCGCCGACTTCCTCGCGGAGGTCTGCCGGCACTTCGAGCAAACCGGCCTGCGATTCGACTTCCTCAGCCCGCTCAACGAGCCGCAGTGGAACTGGTCCCGACGCAACGGGCAGGAGGGTTGCCCGTGGACCAACGACGAAATCCGGCGGCTCGTGCCCATCCTGGGCCGGGCGCTCGCCAACCGCGCTTCGGCGACGCGGATCGTGCTGCCCGAAGCCGGTTCGCTCGGGCACGTGCTCAAGCCGATGCCCGGCGAACCGCTGGCTTCCGATCAGTTGCGCGAGCTGTACGGGGACCGACCCGATGCCGTGCTGCGGACGCCGCAGGTGGCCCCGGTGGTGGCGGCGCATGGCTACGGCACGACGGACGATCCGGCCATCTGGCTGGGTGCACGGCGGGAGCTGGCGCGGCGTCTTCGCGAGGAACATCCCGGCCTGCGCTACTGGATGAGCGAGTATTGCATCCTCGGGCGCAACGACGAAGGGCGCTTGCGCGGGGGCGGACGCGACCTCGGCATGACGCCGGCGTTGTTCGTGGCCCGGGTCATTCACCACGA
>RFJD01000564.1 GCA_003695015.1 Verrucomicrobiota bacterium
GCCAGACCACCCACCTCCGGACGTGCCGCCCGGCCCGGGGCAAGCCTTGCTGTCTTCAGTGCTCGCTCGGTTGGTGGTGATCCCCAAACGTGGGTTTGGGCGGCGGATCTGCATCCGAGCGATCCGCAGGCTCAGGACTCCTGATCCCCCCCGTTTTCTGAGGTGGCACGTGGAAGCAGGGTGAACCCAACACAGCGACTTCCCCACTCGTGATCGACAGCTCGGAACTGCCAACCGCGCCGTGGTGGTGTCAGGAATGGATCCCGTTATGTTCCACGCGATCGGGAACCCTGAGCTTCGATGGGGCCGGCGCACCTCGGAGCCACGGAAAGCGGCGGAGGACCTCCGCAGTCCAAGACGCTGGCGCGAGGTTTGGACGGGCCGGTGGAATGGCCGCCAGGTTTTGGACTGCGCCAGTCCTCTGGCGCTTTCGGAGTGCGCCGATGCCCCCACTCAGGATCGCGGGGTCAGAGTTCCCGATGGCGACCCGGTGGTGTCAGGACTGGGTCCAAGCCATTTCCACGGGATCAGGAGTCCTGAGTTTACGTGTCTTCCCAGCCGGACGCGTTCCGCCACCCGGCCAACGAAAAGGCCGGGCTTGGCGCCCGGCCTTCGCTCATGTCCGGCTCGGAACCGGCCGGTCTATACCGCCCGGACCTCCTGACGCATGAAGATCGCGTACGCCAGCCAGAAGACCGCCAGGGTCACCCCCACCAACAGGGTCAGGTAGGGCCAGACGACCAGCAACGATTGATCCAGCGAGAGCGGGCTCTGGAAGCGCTCCATCGAGAGCTGCTCCATGAACCCCAGCACCATCACGCCGGTCCGGCTGCGCTGGAACGGATCCAGGATGGCCCCGGTGGCCTGCGAGTAGAGCACCGCGGGCGAGGCCAGGCTGGCCGTCTCCCGGGCCCGGTCATGGGCCACCACCTGTTCGACGTCCTGTGGGTTGTCCACCGGCGACACCGCATTGGCCACCAGATCCGCGGCGAACCCGATGAAGAACGAGAAGAACACCCACAGGGCGATGGCCGCCAGGGCGGAGGTGGCCAGGCTGCGGAAGAGAATCGAGAACAGGATGGCCAGGCCGAGCCAGAAGGAGACGTAGGCCACCGTCACGACCAAGTAGATCAGCAGGCGGCCGATCTCCTCCGGTCCCGGCTCGACACCCACCGTCAGCAGGCCCATCCCGGTCACCAGCAACACCATGCTGACCACCGCGATGGAGACGGTGATGATCCCGGCCAGGAACTTGCCGTTGACGACGTCGTCCCGGTAGATGGGCTGGGAGAGCAGCTTGCTGAGCGTCCGGTGCTGGCGTTCGCGGTTGATGGCGTCGAAGCCCATGATGATTCCCAGCAACGGCCCGAAAAAGGCGATGAACTGGGTCAGGGAGATGAACTTCCCCGGCACCGTGAACATCAACAGGAAGACGTGGGAGGGTTTGGTGACGCCTTCCAGCGCCTCCCGGATGTGCGTGGCCGAGATGTAGCTGGTGATCAGGGCCACCATCAGGATCAGCGAAAACAGCAGCAGAAACCGGATGGAACCGAACTGATCGGCCAGCTCCTTGCGTGCAATGGTCCACATCGTTCAGGCCTCCTTGAAGTAAGTCAGATAGATCGATTCCAGGTCCTGGCCTTCCTTTCCGGCGGTCAGTTCCTGGAGCGTGCCCGAGGCGACCAGCTCGCCGCGGTTCATGATGCCGACGTGCGAACAGATGCGTTGCACTTGGTTGAGCAGGTGCGAGGAGAGCATCACGGTGATGCCGCGGTCGCGGTTCAGGGACACGATCAGGTCCAGCATCTTGTTGGTGCCGTCCGGGTCCAGACCCACCGTCGGCTCGTCGAGAATCAACAGCTTGGGGTTCTTGACCAGCAGTTCGGCGATGCCCAACCGCTGGCGCATGCCGTGGGAATAGGCGCCCACTGGCTTGTCCCCTTGATCGGCCAGCTCGACCGTGGCCAGCGCTTCGTCGATGCGCTTCCCGGCCTCGGCCGGCGCGAGGTTGTTCAGGGCGGCGATGTAGCGGAGGTTCTCCCGCGCCGAAAGGTCGTCGTAGAACCCGACGCTCTCCGGCAGATAACCGACCTGCCGCTTGACCTTGAGCGGTTCCCGCACCGGGTCCAGCCCCAGGACACGGGCCTTGCCGGCGGTGGGTTCCGAGAGGCCCAGCAGCATGAGGATGGTCGTGGTCTTGCCGGCGCCGTTGGGGCCGAGAAACCCGAAGATGGCCCCCTCCGGCACGGTGAGGTTCAGCCGGTTCACCGCCACCTGGGCCCCATAGCGTTTGGTGAGGCCCTCGGTTTCAATGACCGCTGCCATGGTTACCGCCTCCCCAGCACCCGGAAGGTGACGCCCATGCCGACCACCACCAGGACGATGATGCCAACCCCGACCCAGCCCCAGGCGGTGGCCGCCTTGACCGTCACCCGGAACTCCAGGTCTTCGTTGGCCTTTTCGCCATCCACGTTGATGGCCACGGAGTAATCACCCACCACCGCCTTGTCGGAAGGCGTGATGGTGACCTCGACCTGTTCGAGCTTGTCCGGCTGCAGGTTCTCGAGCTTCTCGGGCTCGAACTTCACCTCCCAGTTCTCCGGCTTGAAGGCGGTGAAGGTCACCTGCCGCTGCGGCGCCGAACCGGTGTTCTGCACCAGCAGGGTGGTCTTGGCGCTCCGGCCGCGCTCGGTCACCAACGACAACAGCCCGGTCGGCGTGCCGACCTTCAGGTCATAGGTCCCGGTCAACACCACCTTCAGCTCCCGCTCGGCCTTCACCTTGGGGCCCTCGACGGTGACCTTGAAGGTGTACTCGCCCGCCGGCGCCCGGTAGGGCGGTTTGACCTCGAACTCGACGGTCTTGCTCGACCCGGCCTCGATCTTCAGCGAGCTGATCTGCTTCGACTCGTAAGCCGGCTTGAACGAGGTCTGCCACTCCTCCGGCCCGGTGGCGCGGAAGTTGAACACCGCGTCCTGGCCGGTGTCGTTCCGGATGTCCAAGGAAAACTGGAACTGCTCGTCCGACGCGCCCTCCAAGACCGGATACGACGTCTCGATCCGCACCTCCTCCGGCCCGGTGGTCTTCGATTGGACCTTCACCACCAGCGAGGTCTCCTGCTGCAGGGCGCCGTCCGCCGTCCGACCGCGGACCTTGATGGGGAACTCACCCACCGGCAGCCGCTTGACGTCCTTGTCCTTCGGCCGCGCGCTCACGGTCAGGGTGATGTTTTCGTCCGATCCCACGAAGATACCCCCGATCACCGTGCCGTAGCGCTTGATCTCGACGTTCCAGTCCTTGGGCTGCTCGACCACCTCCAGCAGCACCGTCTCGTCCTTCTTGCCGCGGTTCTTGACCAGCAAGTCCGCGCTGACGGTGTCCTCCGGATCCAGCGTCATACTGGGATACTGGAAGGCCACCACGATGCTCCGTTCGGGGCGATCGGCCGCCGACTTGTCATCGGCCGCGTTGGCGGCGCACACCGCGGCCACGCAAAAGAGGGTCCAGAACAGGTTCTTCATCGTCGTTCCTCGTTGCATCAACCGTCGCTGAACACTGACAACGCCGCGCCCGGACCGTTCAAACTTCTCCCCGGAGGTCCTCCCCGGACCGAGCGGGCGCATTTCGGGAGTCGTATAGTCTTGGGGCCCAATCACTCCTGTCAAGCGCCGGCCATTGGCCGCCCGCCGGCCCCATGCCGCCAGCCGCCAAACAAGCCGGCATGCCGACTGCCGGCCCCGCCCCGTTTCAGGCCATCCGGACGGCATCGACGAGGAACCACCCGCCAAAGCCCAGCAACACCACCCCGCACACCCAGGCGATCCCCACCTGACTGCGCGGCCCGAGCCAGCGTGCGCC
>RFJD01000565.1 GCA_003695015.1 Verrucomicrobiota bacterium
CGGGAGGTGGACTGGCCCCAACGCGGCCAGGGACACGGCACGTTGAAGCTGCCCCCGGAAGTCCGGGTGGAAGCGGCTTTCGATTACCTGGGCCGGCCGGCTGCCGATCCCGAACGACTGAGCTCCGCGCCCTGCTTTCTGCTCCTTCGGCGGGGTGACGCGAGCCGCCTGCCGCTCGAACCGCCCCCCGCGTTGGCGCCGGATCCCGGCGGCCCCAAGCCCTGCCCGGTCGTCCTCCAAGCCCTCTTCCCGCGCGACCGCCGGGTGAGGGTGACGGATCGGCCCTGGTCGCAGGCTTACGCCTATGGGGCCCGGGCCGGCGAAACGGTACCCTTCCGGCTGCGGGTCTATCACTTCGGCGGGGAAACCGTTTCCGGAACGGTGGAAACAACCACCCTGCCGGCCGGCTGGGAGCTGGAACTGGAACGGCGCGAAATCGCGCTGGCCCCGGGTGAGATGGTCGAGATCCCCGCCCGACTGCGCCTCGCTCCGGCCGCGGAGACGCCAAGTCCGGACGGCTGGGCGCGGCTTCGGGGACGATTCGGGAAGACGGGCGAAGCGGCGCTGGCCTTCCGGGTCCGGGTCGAGACAACCGGAGCCAGGCTGTAGGTCTGCACCACATCTCGTCAGGCGCCGCAGGCCCGCCGTAGCCGCCGACGTCAGGAGGCGGAGAAGAGCCGAAGAGTGATGGGTTGAAGAGTGATGGGTTGAAGCGGCCAACGCCCGGGGTCGTCCGGCGCATCCCCGCCACTCCGGCTGGCTTCCACTGTGGTGCGGGCATCTTGCCTGCCTCTGGCTTTCTGCAGGCTGGAAGCCTGCACCACAAGGCCTTCCCACTGTGGGGCGGCCGTCTCGGCTGCACGCTCACGCAGGCTTGAAGCCTGCACCACACGGGATTCCCCGACAGGCTGGGAGCCTGTGGCACCACGGTCGAAGGGGCTCCGGTGTTTCGGGGCTGAAGCCCGGGCCGACCCGTGGGCCGGGGACGTTCGCCTTTCCCGAGGCGAGGCGGGAGTCCGCCGGCGCAGTGGCATTCAAGGCTCCTGTCCGACCCCGCTTCGCGGCTATGCTGGGACCTGATGCACGGAAGGCAGCTCATCCTGGCGGGCTTGGCGATGGCGAGCCTGGCCGGGGCGCAGGATGCATCCCGTTCCGGGAAGCTCCCTGCAGATGCCCGGCCACCCGTCGCTCCCACGCCGGCGCAGGCGGCTTGGCGGGAGTTCGAGCTGGGACTGGTGGTTCCCTTCGGCTTGGGGACGTTTCTCGAACGGGAGGCCGGTTCGGGCCGCGAATCACCGGCCCTTTTCCAACCTGCCGCGTGCGATCCGTGGCAATGGGCCCGGGCCGCCACCAACGCCGGCGCCCGCGTGCTGGTGGTCACCGCCAAGGCCGCCGACGGCTTCTGCCTGTGGCCAAGTCGCTGCACCGAGTACACGGTCGCCGCCAGCCCCTGGCAACATGGCCGGGGCGACGTGCTCCATGAAGCGGCCCTCGCCTGTCAGGCCCACGGCCTGGGTCTGGGCCTGCGGTTTTCGTTGATCGACCGGCATGAACCGGCGGCGACCCGCCCCCCGGCCTACCGGCGGTTCGTGCTCCGTCAGTTGGAGGAATTGCTCACCGACTACGGACTGCTGGCGGAGTTGTGGCTGGACGGGGTGGAGGAAGCGGGGAAAGCCGGCGTGGACCTGGCAGCGATCCTGCAGTTGGCGCGGCATCTCCAGCCCCGGATGGCGGTGCTCAGCACGCAGGGCCCCGATGGTCGGCTGGTGTCGGCCCAGTTCAGCCCCACCGGCGACCATGCCGGCAGCGTGCGCCCCGCCCCGCCGGCCGGCTGGTGGTCCGCGCCGGGAAGCGCCCCGGGGCCGGTCTGGCAACCGCTGGTGCGGGTCGCCTCCCTGCGGCCGTCCGCCTACTACCGGGCCCGGGAAAACGACCGGCCCGCCAGCCTCAACCAGCTCCGGGAACTGGCCCTGCGCACCCTCGGGCGCAATAGCCTGCTGCGACTGGTGGCGCCGGCCGATCCCACCGGACAACTCCCGGAAGCCGACGCCCGCCGGCTGGCCGAGTTCGGCGCCGCCTGGCGGCGGCAGTTTCAACGCACCCTGGCCATGGCGAGCGGCGCGGCCAGGGAGCTGGTGTTGGAACTGGACCCGCCCCGCGAAGTCGGCGCCCTCGCCGTCCGGGAAGACATCCGCCGCGGCGAACGCGTCCGGCGTTTCGTGCTCGAAACGCGCGATCCGGACGAAACCGGGTGGCGCGTGGTGGCGGACGGGCGGTTCCCGGGACACCATTGGATCACCGAGTTCCAGCCCCGGCGTCTGGCGGGCGTACGGTTGCGAATCCTCGATGCCGCCGAACCGCTCTCGCCGCTGACGTTGTCGGTCCATCCCGGCCCGTGACCGCGCAAACCGCACCGCGAGGGCCGGCGAAAACCGCCGCGGGATGCCGGCCCGGGATCGCGGCCCAACGGCACTTCCGCCTTTCGCCACCGCTGTGGAACGGAACAAAAAGCAGGACCGGGCGGCCCCGGTCCTGCGTTGCAGTGGTGGAGGGAGGTCGGCGGTGGAGGCCGGCCGCAGCCGGTTCAACCGCCGGTTGGTTGTGTCATGATCGGTTCCAAGCTCAATACTCCCGATCCCGCTTGATGCCCGGCTCCGGCACGGGGTAGCGGCCGTCCGGACCGGGTTGCAACGGCGCGGGCGAGTTCCAATCGACGAGTCGATCCAGCCCCGGCGCCAGCTCGTGCGGGTTGTTGAGGAACTCCTCGAGGGTCATTTCCTGGCCGGTGTGGGCGGCCATGCGGCCGAGCGAGGAGGTGGCGCTGGCCATGACGCCGCGTTCGACCTCGTTGTACGGCTGGTCGCTCCGGATGGCCCGGACCAGATCCATCCACTCGTTGACGTAGGGGTTCTCCTCGCCGCGGGGCACCTTCGACACCCACAACTGGTCGGAGCGCCGGATCTGCTGGCCCCGATAGGTGCTGGAGGGCAGGCCGCAATCGCCGCTCTTGGAGGCCACCGCCATGCCCTTCGAGCCGTGCAGGTAACTCGCGTACTGGTTCAAACAGCCGGTCATGCACCGCCCGTCGAAGAACATCTTCGTGCCGTCCGCGAACGTGTACTCGACCGAATAGGTGTCGAAGTTCTGGTCCACGTACGTGATGCCCTCGGGGCTGGTGCGGTAGTGACGACCGCCCAGGGCGTGGGCCTTCACCGGCCAGGCGTTCTTCATCCAGCAGAGATGATCGACGATGTGGATGTAGAAGTCGTTGAAGCAGCCGCCACTGGCCCAGATGAAGCTGTGGAATCGCTTCACTTGGTACTGCAGGTGGGTGACGTTGTCCGGCTTGGGCAACGAGGAAAAATACCCCACCGGCCCGTGCATCCGGTAACCGCGCATCAGGATGAGGTCGCCGATCTCGCCGTCCTGCACCCGCTTGGCCAGCTCTTGCAACGCCCGGCTGTGTCGGGACATCAGGCCCACGCCCACCTTGAGGTTTTTCTCCCGCGACTTGGCGGCCAGCTCGAGCATCCGCTTCGAGGTCGGCCCGTCCACGGTCACCGGCTTCTCCATGAAGACGTTCAGGCCCTTCTGGATGGCGTAGGTGAAATGCACCCAACGGAAGGCCGGCGGGGTGGTGAAGATGACCACGTCGCCCGGCCGGAGGCAGTCCATCGCCTTCTTGTAGGCGTCGAAGCCGATGAAGCGCCGGTCGCGGGGCACGTCCACCAAGTCGCGTTTCTTGCGACGCAGGTTCTGGTAGCTGCTTTGGAGGCGTTCGGGGAAGACATCGGCCATGGCGACGAGCTTGATGGGGCCGAGCGAGGTGGTGCTCAGGGCGTTGTCGGCCGCCCCGGTGCCGCGGCCGCCACAGCCCACCAACGCCACTTGGATCAGGTCACTGCCCGCCGCGTGCACATGGGGAATGGCCACACCCGCGAGGGCGGAAGCCGCCGCCAGCCGCCCGGTGTCTTTCAAGAAGTCACGCCGTGTCGTCTTGCGCTGATCTTGGGTTTCCATGGCCGGCATGCTGACCCTCCGAGGCCGGAGTCGTCAATGGCGGATTTGGCCGGCCGCCAACCGCCACCCTCGGGGCCGGCCGGGGGAGGCGTCGTCGCCCGGCCGGCTCAGGGCACCAGCGGCGGCGCCTGGCGGAAGGCCGGAGTCACCGCCCAGAGATTCAGCGGATGAAACGCCTCGCCGTAACGCAGGTACCGCACGCTGCCATCGGCGAAGCCGTAGTTCGAACCGCCGTTCCGTTCGCTCCCGACATGGTGCTTGCCATGCGCCACCGCCAGCAGGTGGTCGCTCCCGTATTCCGGCGGCCAGATGTCCATGTAGGGATCGCCCCGCGCCTCCGGCCGCCGTTCCCCCAGCAGGATGGTGCCGGACGGATCCGGGATCGCCGTCAGCTTCATCCCCGGGAAACCGCCGCTCTTGTAAGCGCCGAAGAAGGCGTCCCAGTCCCCGTGAAACCGGTGTTCCAAGAAGTAATCCGTGAAGCCGTTGAGCAGGTAGCCCACCGCCAACCGCCCCCGATCCACCGGACACCGCAACACGCCGGGGTCCTGGTAGTACGGGCGCAAACGCTCGACCCACACCGCGCCACCCCGATAACTCCGGGGCGGCAACTGCTCCTCGTGTTCCCCGGCGTACATCTGGATCGCCGCTTGGAGCTGGCGTTCGTTACTCTGACAGGCCGCCCGCCAGGCCCGCGCCTTCGCCTGCGAGAGAGCCGGCAACAGCAGCCCGGCCAGAATCCCGATCACCGCGATCACCACCAGCAGCTCGATCAGCGTGAAGCCGGTTCCCGAACCAATCCTGCGGGGCAAACGTCTCATGGCTGCTTCGCGGGAGAAGAATCGGCGTTCTGCTTCGCGGACGAACCCCTCTTCTTGTCCGCCGGACCGGGCCCGGCGCCCGCACGCTTGCCCGGGTCGGGAAACCCCGCCTTTACCAGGGCTTCCTTCCATCGGGCGGCGGCCTCTTCGGCCGTCAATTCGCCCCTGCCGAGCTGCTCCTTCAACCGGGCGCCCAGTTTCACCAACGCCGGCGGCAGGGCCTTGCCGTCCTTGCCGCCCCCGGCCGATCCGGACCGCTTCGCCGATTGCCAGCGTCGCGCCTTGCCCGCGCGGGCCATCGCTTCGGCGAAGCGCACTTGGGCCTCCGCGGCGCTGAGCCGGCCGGTGGCCACCTGCTCTTGGAGCCGTGCCCGATAGGTTTCCAAGTCGGCCGGCGGCGCTTCGGCGGGACCGGGTTGGAGC
>RFJD01000118.1 GCA_003695015.1 Verrucomicrobiota bacterium
TGTTCATGCGAGTTCTCCGGGGTTCAGAAAGGGTTGGACGAACAAGCGGCGCTGGGACAGCGGGACGCCGCTGACAGGCGAAGCGGCCGGCGGCGTGGCAACCGGGGCTCCCCCGCCGGCGAAGGTGTCCCAAAGCGATTCCTCGAGCAGCCGGCGGGCCTCGATCCGGGCGCGTTGCTCGGCGGGGCTCAACCGCAACCAGTCGGGCGAAGGCAGGCGGCCACCCAGACGCGCCGCCTGGAACTGGACCACCCCTTGCAACGCGAGGATCACCACCCAGGTCGCAGCCAGCCCCCATCGGAGCCACCGGGCCAACGCCAGTCCGGGCAGAGAAACCGGGCCGGCGCGACGAACGCGGCTCGTTGGCTCGGGATGCGTTTGGCGCAGGGCGTCCATCCGGGCCCGGCGGATGGCGTCCAATCGCGGAATCGCTTCCCGGTGCTTTTCCAAGAGAATCTGTCGGGGCGTTTTCATCGGAGCAGGTGCGGGAATTCGGCCGGTTCCTGGAGCGCCTCGCGGAGACGGCGGCGGGCGTGATGGAGGCGGCTTTTGACGGTGCCCAAGGGGACGCCGAGGACCCGGCCGATGTCCTCGAGCCGAAATTCTTCCAACAGGTACAACACGGCAACCGCCCGCTGGGCCTCGGGCAGCCCGTCCAAGGCGGCCAGGAAACGTGCCTCGTCCTCGCGGCGGATGAGCCACTCGTCGGGGGCGGGTGCCGGATCGGGCGGATCGGCGGCCCCGGGGTCCGCGGCGGAGTCGCCGGCCTCCCAGGGCGGCGGTTGGCGGCGAAGGCGGCGGAAGTGGTCGGCGCAACGCTGGCGGGCGATGCCGAAAAGCCACGGCCCCACGCGGCCGGGATCGCGCAACTGTCCCAAATGGCGGACGGCCCGGGCGAAGGTTTCCTGCACGACGTCGAAGGCCGCCTCCTCGTCCCGGAGCAGTTCCTTGACCCACACGAACAACGGCAACTGATAGCGCCGGAACAGGGCGTCCCACACCGCGGCATCGCCGCGCCGGGCGCGTTCCCAGTCCTGCCGGGACCAATGGCCGTTGCCGTGCATCGCACAAGGAGGAACGCACACGGAGCCGAAAGGTTCAATCGCCCGCAGCGAAAGTGGGTCGGCCGACCCGAAACGTGCCTTGGCACCGATGGCCCTGGCCAAGGTCCCGCGTCCGCGCCGCCGAACGCACGCCGGAGGCCCACAAGGCGCAGCGCGCCTTCGCTTGGGCGGCGATCGAAGCGCCCTCCCCGGCGCCGCGGCCTCGTCAGGCGACCTGGCGGGGTTCGGCCGACTCGCGTCCGGATGCCGGCGACGGAGCGGGGTTCGCCAGGCCGCAAAGCTCGAGGATGCGCCGGGCGGCGCCCTCGTCCTTGTAGTTGGCGTGGACCGCCTGTTGCCCCTGCCGCGCGAGTTGGTCTCGCCGGGCCGGGTCGGACAACAGCTCCTCCCAAGCCTCGGCCAGCGCGGTTGGCGTGGTTTCCCGGGCCAGCAGGCCGCCGCCGGTCGCCTCGATCAACTCCGGGAACGCGGCTTCGGGTGGTTGCACCACCGGCACGCCGGCGGCCATGGCCTCGACCAAGTAGAGCCCGAACGCCTCGCCGTACGTGGCCGGCACGGAAAACAGCGTCAGCCCGCGCAGGAACCGGATTTTCTCCTCGCGGGGGAGGTTCGGGCGGAACGTCACCGCGTCCTGCAAACCGGCGGACTCCAGCTTGGCGCGTTGGGCCGCCACGACCGGTTCGTCGGTCGGCCCGCAACTGCCGGCCACCGCCAGTCGGACCCCCGGCACCCTTCCCCGCCGTCGCAACTCGATGAACGCATCCACCAGCAGTGGCAGCCCCTTGGCCTCGCACATCCGGGCCAGGTAGCCGATGACCGGCGGCCTCGGCGCCGGGGCGGGTGTGGCGGGGTAACCCTCCAGGCTGATCCCCGTGGGCGCCACGGCCACTTTGTCGGCTGGCAGGTCGAGCCGGGCCTGCATCCGTTCGGCGAAGTAGCGGGACGGAGCCAAGAAACGGTCCACCTCGCGCGCGCGGCGGGCCATCAGGCGCCAGACCTCGCTGCGGGCCGGTTCGGGCATGGCGTCCACGAAGCTGTCTTCGCCGGCGAGAAAGGCGAACACCGGCGAGTCGAAGGCGCGTTTGAGGCCCGGCGCCAGCCCCAACAGCAGCGCGTTGGACAGGAAGAAACCGTCCGCCCGCGGCTGTCCGGCCAGCCAATCGACCAGTTCCTGCAGGTCGCGCGCCTGGTTGCCTTCGGGGCCGAGCAGCATCGAGATGGTCATGTCGCCGACCTCCTCCGCGCGGGTCCGGGCCGCGCGGGCGCCGACCCAGCCCAACAGGCGGCGGCCGCGGAACCAGCGACGAAGCCATTCCGGCGCTCGCCGAAACCAGGGCAGCTTTTGGTCGAGATAGACGTTCAGGCCGCTGAAAAAGATCGGGCTCTCGCCGCTGAGGTCCTCCTCGTCCAACGTCAGGGGCAGGTAGAGCGGAACCAACAGGGCCTGGTGACCCTGCCGTTGCCAGGCGCGCACCAGCGCGTTGTCGCGGAGGCAATTGCCGCAGTACATCCGGCCCGCGCCGGGGGTGAGCTGCACCAATCTCATGGGGAAACGGTGGCGTCGGCGCTTTCGGGCAGGCCCACGGGCAGCTCGTCAGGCACCGGCGCGAACTCCCGGATCGCCGCCCACAACCGCGAGAAGTCCTTGTTCACGTCGCCGGAGAGACAATCCGTGATGTCGCCGGCCAAGTCGGGGTGTTTCCGGATCACTTCCCGAAACGAGAAGTTCTCGTGGTAGAAGGCATGGACCAGCTTGCGCATGTTCTCGAGCCCCTCGCGTATCGTGCGGGCATAGTCGGTGAACCGCTCCGGGCGAAGGTCGCCCCCGGCCATGGCCTCATGGATGGCGTCGCCCGCCATCACGCCGCTCTTGAGCGCCAACATCAGGCCCGAGGAGAACACCGGATCCAAGAAGCTGAACGCGTCCCCGGCCAGCAACAACCCTTCCCGGGCACAATGCCGCGAGTGGAACGAGTATTCGCTGGTGAGATAGTGCGGCCCCTCCTGCCGGCCGGGCGCCAGATGCTCGGCGACCCACGGGTTCATCGGGATCTCCCGCTCGAAGATCGCCTTCGGGTCGCGCAGGCCGTCCCGCGTCAGATAACGCCCGTCGGCAACCACCCCGACACTGACCAGGTCGTCCTGCAGCGGGATGTACCAGAACCAGCCTTTGTGCGGGATCATCGCCACCGTGGTCGCGCCGGCGTCGATGCCCTCGTCGCGCAGGGCGCCGCGGTAGTAGGTCCAGACGGCGACCTTGTTCAACTGCGGATCCCGCAGCCGCCAGCCGAGTCGCGTCGCCGCAAACGCCCCCTTGCCGCTGCAATCGAGCGTCATCGCCGCCCGCCATTCCCCGCTCCGGCCATCCGGGCCGACTCCCCGCACGCCGGCGATCCGGCCGTCCTCTTGGATCAACTCCCGGACCTCCGCGCCCTCGATCACCTCCGCCCCCGCCTCGCGGGCGTTGTCCAGCAGCATCTGGTCGAAGTCCGCCCGCCACACCTGCCAAGTCTGGGCAACGGTTTCGCGGTCGTAGCGGGTGAAGAAGTAAAACGGCTGGCTGGCCCGGCCGGAGGGGGAAACGAACTGCACGCTGTACTTCTTGACGAAGGCCGAGGCCCGCAGCCGGGGAATCAGCCCGAGCCGTTCGAGCGGATAAAACGTGAACGGCAACAGCGATTCGCCGACGTGGTAGCGGGGGAACTTCTCCTTCTCGAGCACCAGCACGCGCCGTCCATGGCGGGCGAGCACGGTGGCGGCCGAGGCGCCGGCGGGGCCCCCGCCGATGATCACCACGTCCCACGGGCCGGTTTGGGATTCCGAGCGCGACATCGGCCGACAAAGTGGCGCAGCCGCCCCGGATTGCAAGAAGCCTCTGGCTGCCGGGCGTCCTTGCCGTCCCGGGCCCTTCGACGGCAGGATGTCCGCCCATGCCGCGCAAGGGAACCACCACGGCGGCCGGATGGCGCCGCCGCCTCCGCGAAATGGCCGACCCCGCCCGGGCCGCCGAA
>RFJD01000566.1 GCA_003695015.1 Verrucomicrobiota bacterium
GCCCGGCTCGAGCCAGCGCTCGGCCAGGGTCCATTGCGCCGGCTGCTCCGGGTCCACGCTCAGCGCCCAGCCGGCCAGGTTCACGGCCGCGGAGCCGGCGTTGTGGAGTTCGATCCAACCGGAGAAGTCGCCCTCCTCGTCCGCCAGCAACGCCTCGTCCCGCGGCATCAACTCGGCGATCCGCACCTGGCTTCCCGCCCACAGGCCGGTGGCGGCCACGAGCCCAAGCCCCAAAACAACCCACGCTCGCGCCCGCGCGGCGCCTGGGCCGCGTTTCCTGCGTCGGAGCGCGCCAGCCGGCCTACGGACCCGGCTGATACCGCACCCGGTAGAAACGGCGGATGCCATGCGGTTGTTCGTCATAAAACGAGACCTCGGTCTCGCGCGTGATCACGGGATCGACCGGCACCCAATAGCGCAGGTCGCTGGACCATTCGACCACACAATCAATCCCCGGACCGGTGGGAATCCGGACCTCGGGCAGGTCCCCGGCCGGGTAGTTCAACCGCAACCGACGCGGCGGCAGGACCAGAAAATCGACGATCGCCGCCGCCTCCGGTTTTCCCGGCCGGAATTGACGCACGCGGAAGGTGTACCGACCCGGCTGCGACAGGACGACCTCCTGTTGCGCCGCGACCGGATCGACCGTCACGTGGGTGTCCGCGGCGGGGCGGCCGACGATTTCCCATAGCCAGTTGACACCTTCGGATGGCGTCAGACCGAACTCGACCTCCTCCCCGGGCGAAACCAACACCGCGCTCTGCCAGGGAGCGTTCGCGTGGCCCGGCTCGGCCACCCGGATGACCTGGTTCCACGTGTCGGCGATCCACACCCGGTCTTGGGCGTCCACCGCCACCCCGCGCAGTTCCCGGAACCGCGCCCAAGGCCCCGTCGCATCGATCCACCCCCGCCGGCCCGGTTGCCCCGCCGGCGTGCTCACCCGGCCATCCGGCGTGATGCAGCGGAGCACGTGGTTGGCCGTGTCCGCCACCCACGTGTTGCCCCGGCTATCGACCGCCACCCCGCGCGGATAAAGGAATCGCGCCCGATCACCCGGACCGTCGGCGTAACCCGGATGCCCCGGCCAGCCGGCCAGGGTTTCGACCCGGCCATCCGGGGTGATCTGCCGGATCAGGTGGTTGCCCGTGTCGGCAAACACCACCCGGCCATCCGGCGCCGCGGCCACGGCGGTGGGTTGGTTCAACCAGGCTTCCAACGCCGCTCCGTCCCGGTAACCCGGCCGCCCGGGCGTTCCGGCAATCGTGCTCACCATGCCATCCGGCGTCACCCGCCGGATGGCGTGGTTCAACCGGTCGGCCACCAGGACGTTCCCCTCCCCGTCCACCGCCACGCCGGCCACGAGGTTGAAGCGCGCTTCCTCGCCCTTCCCGTCGGCCGCGCCGGCCACGCCCACCTTGCCGGCCAGCGTGCTCACCTCGCCGTCCGGCGTGATGCGACGCACCACCTGCCCGATGCTGTCGGCCGCGTAGATCGTGCCATCGGGCGCGACCGCCAGGCTGGTCGGCCCCGAAAACGCCGCCTCGGTCCCGCGCCCGTCGATGGTTTCCCGCACGCCGAGCTGCCCCGCCAGGGTGGTCACTTCCTGAAGGTCCGGGCTGATCCGGCGGACCAGCCGGTTTTCCGTGTCCGCCACATACACCGTGCCGTCCGGCGCCACCGCCAGACCTTCCATCCGGAAAAACGAGGCTTCCCGGGCAGGGCCGTCAGACCACCCCACCAAGCCGGTGCCGGCCACGGTGCGCAGGTTCATCATGGCCGGCGCCTGCCCGTGGCTCAGGCCAACCACCGCCGCGGCGGCCACGGTCACAAGCAAACTTTCGAAAGCCCGCCCACGCGATTTCGACCGCCCGCCCCGGCGTCGATGCTCCACCGCGTTGGCTCTGCCTTTTCCCAGTTTCGGTGCCATGGGGATTCCTCAGCGGCCCAACAGTCGGTTGAGCCCGCTCCATGCCAGCAATGTCAAGCCCACCGGCGTTCCGAACACACTGGTCGGGATCGCCGCCAAACCGCCCAGCAACCACGCCAGTCGCAACGCCCGCTTCGGCGGATCGCCCCGCACGTATCGTTGCACCAGCAGCGTCGGCACGAACACGGTGATGAAACTGGCCGGGATCGTGATCCACCAGGAAACCACGGACCACTCCGTCAGACTCCACAGACTGTCCACCGCCACCAACACCGCCGAGGCGAGGGGATGGACCGGCGGCCCCGGTCTGTTTGGCCCCCGGTCTGCCTCCGGCCCATGAGCCGAACCGCTCACGACCTCGACGTCGATCAGCGGCGGCTGTTCCTGTTGGTCCGATTCCGGCATGCGATGGGCTCGACTCTACGCATCCGCGGAGGGGCGGGCCAGCCTCTTGCCCTCGGTGCCAGACCATCGCGCCGGGCCGCCCGGCTTTTCCGTTGCCACCCAGGGGAGGATTCGGCACGCTGCCGGGGTCATTCACCGAACCCGATGAGCATGACGACCAACCGAACGGCAGAGGATCGGAACCCGAAACGAGTGAACCCCTGGCGCAACAAACCCGGCGCAGCCGGTTTCGCAGGCCTGGCGGTGGGAACCGCCCTGGTCCTCTTGGCGGGCTGCGCCACCGGGCGCTGGCTCAGTCCTTCGGCTTATCCCGTCACGCCGCGCACCAACGTGGTCGAGGTCATCCACGGCCACGTGATCGCCGATCCCTACCGCTGGCTCGAGGATGACAACTCGCCCGCCACCAAGGCCTGGGTCGAGGCGCAAAACAAGGTCACCTTCGCCTACCTCGAGCGCATCC
>RFJD01000567.1 GCA_003695015.1 Verrucomicrobiota bacterium
CAACAACTGGCCAATCTGCTGGCCGGTGTGCGCGTGTCGGTGTGGTACGACTGGCAGAACGATGGTCCCGATCCCGCCGAGCGCGAGCACAACTTCGGGTTGGTCAACACCGACCTCTCACCCAAGCCGGCGTACCGGGCGATCCGCACGCTTACGGGTGCGCTGCGCGGTTGCCGGATCGTGCGGCGCCTGGCCGGGCAGGGGGATGCCGATTACATCCTGCTGCTGGAGGACGAAACCGGCGGCCAACGGCTGGCGGTGTGGACATTGGGTGAGGCCCATGAGGTGGCGATCGATGTCGAGAAGGTCGGCGGCGGGGCGCCAAGGGGCTGGCGCGGGTTGGGCGGGACGTTCGTTCCCCGGTTGGAAGACGGACATCTGCACCTGGAGCTCGGCTCCCTGCCTTGCTACGTGAGGCTCAACGGCTGGAAGGTGGGTGGCCCGGGCCGGTCGGCCGAACGCTGAGCGGCATTGGTTTTGCCAGGACGGACGGGTTTGTCCATCGTGTCGGTGTCATGGAAACATTGCGCGTTACGCCCTTGATCGATCACACCCTGCTGCGAGCCGATGCCTCGCGGGAGGACATCGAGCGGCTTTGTACCGAGGCGCGGCAGTACGGTTTTGCCGCGGTTTGTGTCAATGGATGCTGGGTCGAGCTGGCCGCCTGGCGTCTCGAAGAAACCGACATCAAGGTGGCCACCGTGGTGGGTTTTCCTCTGGGCGCCTGCGATCCGGACGTCAAACGATTCGAAACCGAGACCGCCATCGAGCACGGGGCTCATGAGATCGACATGGTCATCAACCTGGCGTGGTTGAAGGCGCGGGAGGACCGGAAGTTGTTTCGCGAGATCCGGGATGTCGTCGAAGCCGCGGAAGGCCGGACGGTGAAGGTCATCCTGGAAACGGCCCTCTTGAACGAGGAGGAAAAGCGGCTTGGCTGTGAGCTGGCCAAGGGCGCCGGCGCCCGGTTTGTCAAGACGTCCACGGGGTTCGGTCCCGGCGGCGCCACGGTGGAAGACGTGCGGCTTCTGCGGGAGGCCGTCGGGCCCCACTTCGGGGTGAAGGCCTCGGGCGGCATCCGCAACCTTGGCTCGGCCCGGGCTCTCGTCCGGGCGGGGGCGAACCGCATCGGGACTTCCAGCGGGGTCTTGATCGCTCAGGAAGAGGCGCGCGAAGCCGGCGAGGGTTCCGAGCCGGGGCAGCAGCCTGCCGAACCGAACCCGGAGGAAGAGGAGTAGAAGTACCGGGGATTGCCGAGGCGACCGCGACGGGGGAGAGGTCGTCTGTGTGGGCCACCCGCCGGGCTGGGTTGGCCCCGGCCGCGGAGATGTGACGTCGGGAGTTACCGATTCAGGGGGACGCTCCTTGGAGAGGATTTCAAACGCTCCAGCAACCGTTCCAACCGTGAGACAAGCGCCGGGTGTTCATCGGCCAGGTTGGTGGTTTCGGAGGGATCGGTTCTGAGGTTGTAGAGTTCGTAGACAGGCACCGAGGCGGCACCGCGGCCGGTGGGGGCCTTGTTGACGATGAGTTTCCAATCGCCTTCCCGGATGGCGAATTCGCCGGCGGCGGAATGATGGATCAGGGCGGGACGTTCGATGCGGCCGCCGGTCAGCACCGGATGGAAACTGAAGCTGTCCTCACCGGCGTTGGGTGGGAGGGAAACGTTCAACATGTCGGCGAAGGTGGCCAGCAGGTCGATCTGGCAGACCGGGCCTTCGTAGGTCGAGCCGGCCTTGATGACCGCCGGCCAGCGAATGATGAAGGGCAGCCGATGGCCACCTTCGTAGCGGCTTCGTTTGCCGTCCCGGTAGATGCCCGCCGAACGGTGGCCATACATCTTGATGCGGCCTTTCCATGTGTTTTCCGGGCCGTTGTCGGAGGTGAAAATGACCATGGTGTTGTCGGCGATCTTCAGCTCGTCCAGCAGCGCCAGGATCTGGCCCACACGGTGGTCGGTTTCGACGACAAAGTCCCCGTAAGCGCCGCATTGGCTTCGGCCGCGAAACTCCTGCCTGGGTGCGACGGGTTTGTGGGGAGAGGTGTAGGCCAGGTAAAGGAAGAAGGGTTTGGGTTGGCGGGCGGCTTCGCGGATCCATGCCATGGCCTTTTTCGTGAAAACCTCGAGCACTTCCTCGTCCACGAAGTCCGGAGCGACCTCGAGGTTGTTCCCGTCGCGCTCGGTGTCGTAGGGCGGCATGATGCGATAGGAGGCGCGGTCATGGACCACGAGACCGGGTTTCTTGCGCGTCCACAACGTGGGTGGCGTGGTGACGCGATCCTGGTCAAGGTAGGTGAGGATGCCGTAATTCATCGAGGCGGGGATGCCGAAGAACCGGTCGAAGCCTTTTTCGATCGGGCCGTCGGTGAAGGGTTTGGACCAGTCGCGGTCTTTGCCCTTTTCGCCGGCGAATTGCATGCCCAGATGCCACTTGCCGACCATGGCGGTTTGGTAGCCGTGATCGCGCAGCAGGGAGGCGAGCGTCATCCGGCCGTTTTCAATGAGGCACGGCCCCTCGGCGCCGAGCACGCCGCGTTTGAGACGGGTCCGCCAACTGTAACGTCCGGTCAACAGGCCGTAACGCGAGGGCGTGCAGACGCTGTCACTCGAGTGGCCGTCGGTGAAGGTCATGCCTTCGCGAGCGAGCCGGTCCATGTTCGGCGTCTTGAACTTCGCCTCCGGGTTGAGCGCGCTGACGTCGCCGTAGCCTTGGTCGTCGGTATAGATGATGAGGATGTTGGGCCGGGGTTGAGCGATCGCCATCCAGCCGGCGAGAGCCACAAAGGCGAGGGTGCAGATGAGGCGGTTCATGGTGTCGAATCTCAGGGCAGGTCCGGTGGGTGGGTGGCAAATCGCTGCTGCAGGGCCGCGGTCAGTTCGCGGGCGACGTCCGGTTGAGTGTCAGCCACGTTGCGCGTTTCACCGGCAGGTATGCGGTGGTCGTACAGTTCGAGGTAACCGTCGTTGTGCCGGATCAAACGGTGCGTGGGCGTACGAATGGTTCTGGCCGTGGATTTGTAGGAGAAGGCCGGGTGGCCCTCGTTTCCGGGATTCTCGAGGATCGGGCGGAGGGAAACGCCGTGCACGAAATCCGGGCGGGGGAGACCCGCCAGGTCGGCCAGGGTGGGGAACAGGTCGATGGTCTCGACCATGGCCCGGGTGGGGCGCCCGGGTTGGGAGATGCCGGGATAACGAATGATCAGAGGCGAGCGCAGGGACTCCTCGAACAGCGAATGCTTGCCCCAGATGGCGTGTTCGCCCAAATGCCAGCCATGGTCGCCCCAGAGCACCACGATGGTGCGGTCGGTCAGGCCAAGTTGATCCAGACGGTCCAAAATTCGTCCCACTTGGGCGTCGGCAAAGGAAACACAAGCGGCGTAGTGTTTGCGCACGGCGGTGGCGAAGGCGGGGTCGGTGTTGGGGTTGCGCCCCCAAGTGTTGTATTGGAAGAACTCACCCGAACGATGCCATGTCGTGCGCCCTTCGGGTTTGGTCGGGTGGGGAATCGGAGGAAGCGTGGCTTCGCGATAGGGTTGCATGTAACGTGCCGGAGCGCCAAAGGGCAGGTGCGGGCGCAGGATTCCGAAGGCGAGGAAAAAGGGTTTGTCATCGGCGGCCAATTCTTCCAGTTGCTTCAACGCGAGGCGGGTGTTGATGCCGTCGGGATAGATGTCATCCGGGCCTTCAACAGATTGCATCACGTCCATTTCCTTGGGCACGACGCGGATTTCTCCGTTGGCCAGTCCGTGCATCCAACCCCGGGGATGCTTCCACGGGCCGGGGTCGAGCAGATGGCGATCCCACGATTCAGGCATTTCGGGAATGGCCTCATCATTCCAGTCGGGACCGCCCAAGCCGCCCGGATGATGGGAGACCTTGCCCACCGACACCGTGGTGTAGCCGTGTCGGCGAAACCAGGCCGGCAGGCTTGGCGGCACCGTGCCCGGGAGCCGGACCATCCGCCGGGCGCGCTCGAAGAGGGCCGAGTTGCCCGGACCACCGTAGCGGCCGGTCAACAACGCACACCGGGAAGCGCCGCAGGTGGGAGCCTGGACGTAATGATGGAGAAAAAGGCGTCCGGACTCGGCCAGCCGGTCGATATTGGGCGAGCGGATGTACTCGACGCCGTAGCAATGGAGTTCCGGTCTGAGATCGTCCACGCAGATCAGAAGAACGTTCGGCCGCTCACCGCAGGCCGCTTGGAAACAGGCCCCGAGGCCGAGCAGAAGGACCAAGGTGGACAGTGCTTTCATGGAGGTTCTCATGGTTCATTCGCAGCCTTTGCCCAAGCGGGTTGCCAACGTGTCCGCGCCGGGAGACCAAAGGCCCAAATACGAAGACATATCATCCCCTTCAGGGTCCGAGGCTCAAGACGAAAACCGAGCCGACAATAGGAATGCCCGCAGACCGGGTGGGGCGGTGAGACCAAACGACGCGGTCGGGGTCTTCGAAACGCTGCATGGCAGTTCAACGTTCGTGGCGGCCGGATGCGGCAAGCCCGCCCGGCGGCGGGCGCGGCTCCGAACGCTTCCCGCGCTGCCCGGGGCTGGTTTCTTGCCGGCGCGTGCCGCGTTTCCGCCGCCCCGTTGATGGCTGCAGCGTTCCCGAGAGCGTCTTGCATCGGACGGTCAATTCGCGAGCCAGTTGTGTTTGGCAACCAGGGCGCGTTGCTTGGCCAGCCACTGAAACAGATGCGCATCGCTGATCATCCAGAACACCATTTGTTCGCGGCCCCGATAGGTGTCGAACTCGCCCGGCGCATACATGTGGCCATCG
>RFJD01000568.1 GCA_003695015.1 Verrucomicrobiota bacterium
GATCAAGGAGGCGTGGTTCAACAGCAAGTTCGCCCGCACCCGCGGCCAGGGCATGTCCTATGGCGGCTACGAGAAAAACCGGCTTTACCTCAACCTCGGAGGACAAGGGTTTCTGGAAGCGGGCTGGCTGTTGGGCGTGGCGGTCGAGGAGGATTCACGCAACGTCGTGGCGGCCGACCTGGACGGCGACGGCCGACAGGACCTGATCGTGACCACGTTCGAGGCTTGGCCCGAAACCCGGCAAACCATCCGCATCTTCCGGAACGAGACACCCGCCACCGGCCATTGGCTGGCGGTGGACCTGCATCCCGCCGGTTCGGGGGAAAGCCCGGTCGGCGCCGTGGTCACCCTCGCCCGCCCGAACGGCCTCGACCGCCGGTGGATCGTGACCGGCGACTCACACCGCTCCCAGCATCCGCCGGTGGCGCATTTCGGGCTCGGTGGGGAAACGAACGTGGTCTCCGTCGAAGTCCGGTTCACCAGCGGACGCACCGTCCGGATCGACCGGCCGGCGGTGGACCGGGTTCACCGGGTGGCGATCTCGGCGGGCTCCGGCGCGGGCGCCGGCGCCGGGGGCGGTTGACAGCCGAGCCGGGCGAGGAGTTCCGCCGCCTCGGCCCGGACGGCGTCCATCTTCGGATACCGGATGTCGCGGTAGCCGCTGACCTTTTCCGGCAATCGCAGCAGGGCCAGCCAAGTTTCGTAATCGTCCGCCCGGCGGTCGCGTTGCTCGAACAACGGCAGCAGCGACTCGTACCAGTCGCGGAATTCCCGTTCCTTGCGGTGCCATTCGGGCAGCCATCGCCGCAACATCCGCAACCGCTTCATGAAGTTGAGCATCCAGTCGCGGGTCTTGATGTTGAAGGCGAAGTCCCGGCCCCACAGGGTGAACTGCGGTCGGTTCAAGTGCCGGTAGATGAGGCGGTCGCCGCGGGTGGGATCGACGTTGAACCGGGCGCGGTCGCGGCGGCGCTTCTCCTCGCTGGTGAGCTGGTGGGCCACGAAGATCTCGTCCTTGATGGCCATGACCTTGTGGAGGTTCCAGATGACCGCGCGGGTGGCGGCATGGCCCCGATCGGGCTCGTCCTGCGCGTGAACCCGCTCGATCCAGCCGGCATAGCGCCGCGCCAGTTCCAACCCGCCTTCCCACTGGATGAGGTCATAGACCCGCAAGGCGAAATCCCGTCGGGTGGCGTCGTCGAGGTCCAGCCGGCTGGCGGTTTCCTCGACGAGTTGGCGGAAGCCGGCCGCCCAAGCCGCCCCGCGCCGGTGCGTCCGCCGCAGGATGTCCACCTTGTCCTTGACCATGGCGGCGAAAGTGGCCGGTTCGCGGTGGATGTTGGCCGCCGCGTAAACGGCGTCCGGATCGACGACCAACAACCGTCCCAGCCGGAAGGCCTCGATGTTGTCGGCCACGGCCGAGCCCAAGCCGGTGCCGATGGCCCATTCGAGGTTGGAAAGCTCCAAGGGCAACAGACCGAGCTGGTAGGCGATGCCGACCATCACGATGTTGGCGTAGAGCTTGGTCCCAAAGAAGGCCTCGGACAGTTCGGAGACGTCGCCGAACCACGCCCCGGGCCGGGTGTGCGCCCGCAACGTGGCCTCCAGCTCGGCCACGTCGAAGTCCTCCTCGCCCAACAAAGCCCGGATGGTCGGCGTCTTGTGCGAATTGACCACCGCCGCGGTGCGATCGGGCGAGCCGACCCGCTGGTTGGTGTTCGGGTCGATGGCCCGGACCGCCTCCAGCAGGTCCACCCCCAGGATGAGGTCCGCCTTGCCGTACGGGATGAGGTTCGAGGTGAACGGGGCGTCATCGCCGGTGTAGGTGATCATCGAATAGACGCCGCCGTTGCGGATGGCGAGGCCCTTCTTGTCGCAGAACTTGACGGTGTAGCCCTGGCGGTGACCGGCCAGCACCAGGATGGCGGCGGTCGTGCCGATGCCCATGCCGCCCACGCCCGCCAGATAACCGCGCCAGACGCCCTTGAACTCGCACGGGGGAGGCGGCGGCAGGTGGGAGAAACTCAACCGCTCGATCGGTTTGACCGGCGGCTGGCAGCGCTTGACCCAGACCTCCTCGAACGCCGGGCAGGCCTTGACCCGCAGGCCGCGCCCGCCGACCGGCACCATGAACCGCGTGCAGGCGCCGTCACTGACGCACCACGACCGGTCGATCTGCATCTTCCGCCCGAATGGCGTCTCGGCGACCGTCAACCCCGGACACCCGGTGGCCTTGGTGCATTCCAGGCAATACTCACAGGTCTCCTCGGTGATGTTGATGAACCGCTTCTTCGGCAGGAATCCGCGTTCGCTGATGGTCCGGCGTTCCTCCCGCGCCAACCGCCGGTGGTAGGTGATGCCGCACTCCTTGTCGGCCACGATCACCTTCACCCCTTCCTGGAGGATCGCCTTTTCGAGCAACTGCCGGTAGGTCTCCCGCTCGGCGGGGTTGACCCGCACCACCAAGGCGCCGGTGTTGTAGCGGTCGGTCAGGCCCGCCACGATCGCGTCGATGTTCTGCGCAAAGGTCTCCTCCCCCAGCACCCCCTCCGGCCGGCCGGGCGTGGTCTGGTGGCCGGTCATGGCCGTGGTCTTGTTGTCGAGGATGATGTAGGTGATGTCCTGACCGTTCTTCAGCGAGTTCGAGATGGCGACCTGACCGCTGTGGAAGAAGGTCGAGTCGCCCATGAAGACCACCTGCTTGTTGCGGATGAAGGGGTCGATGCCCGCGCCGGTGCCGCCGCCCAGCCCCATGCCGCTGTAGTTGTGCATGAGCTCCTGCGTCGGCTCGAACATCAGCATCGTGTAGCAACCGGTGTCCCCGTGAAACACCAGATCCACCGGCTCCATCCCGTGCACCCGCCGCATGTAGATCGGATCGCGGAACTGGCGCTTGATCTCGATCAACACGCTGGCCGAGTCGCGATGCGGACAACCCGGACAGAATGTCGGCGTCCGGGCCGGCAACCGCACCGGATACCGCCGCACCCGGTGCAGCAGATCCAACTCCGCCTGGATGCGCCCCGCGTCCAAGCGTCCCTCCAACTCCGGCAACGCCAGGAACAACCGCCCCAGCCGGTCGATCAACTTGCTCGGGTTCAGGCCGCGCGTGTCCGGGATGCCCTTCAAGCCGTGCGGGAACCGCTTGCCCCACACCTCCCGGGCAAATGGCGGCGTGTCCGGTCCCGCCTCCTGCGCGGCCCGCAGGATGATTTCCGCGACCTGCTCCTCGAGGAACGGCCGGCGCTCCTCGACCACGATCAGCCGCTTGAGACCTTGGGCGAAATCCAGGATCATCCGCGGATCGAGCGGATAGGTCAGGCCCAGCTTGAGGATCGGAAACGCGCCGTCCAAGCCCAGCTCCGCCAGCGCATGCCGCAGGTAGCAGTAGGCGGCCGCCGAGGTGATGAAGCCGAGGCCGGCCCGTTCGTTGACCGAGCCGACCGCCGGCAGGACCCGGTTGACGCCATGACGCCGGGCGCTTTCCCAAAGGCGGCGGACCCGTTCCGGCATGGCCTGCTCCTTCCGCCAAGTCCGCGGCGGCAGCAGCACGTTGCGCTCCAGGTCGATCTGGGAGGTGTCCAGCACGACCGGGTTGTGCGTGTTGACCTGCGGGAAGTGGTTGGGCCGGACCAACACGCTCCCGCCGCCATCGACCTGGTTGGTGCTGACGAGGTAGCCGATGTATAGCTCGCTTTCGCGGGAGAGCTTGAAGGCCAGATCGATCCAGTCCTTGAGTTCCTGGGCGTCGCTCGGCTCCAGCACCGGCATCATCAAGTGCCGCGCCAGAAACCGGGAATCGGCCGGGACTTGGGTCGAATCACTCCACGGATCGTCCCCCAGCACGATGACCGCCCCGCCCTCGGGATGCGCCCCCACCAGGTTGCCCAAGGCCAGGGCGTCGGAAGCCACATGAACCCCGACGCTCTTCTGGACGGTGATGGCCCGCAACCCGTGCATTTGGGAGCCGTTGACCATGGCGGCGGCCAGGGCCTCGTTGTTGGCCATGGTGACGCGAATGCCACGTTCCCGGAGCAGATCGCGCAGGCCGTGAGCCACGTCGAAAAAGGCCGACACCGGCGAGCCCGGGTACCCGGTCCAGAGATGCGTGCCGCCTTCGGTCTCGAGGCACCCCTTCACCAGCAACTCGTTGCCGGTGTAAACCTCGACGCCGCTGGCGCGCGTGAATCGCGGATCGACTTTCACGGTCCCAAGAGTCCCACCAGCCCGGCATTTTGGCAAGCCGGCCCGCTGGCCCGCCCCGCCGGCAGCCATGAAAAATCGCGCTGCCGCCGGCGTCTGCCGTCAGCCATCCGCGGCCTGGCTCACGCGTGTTTGAAGTAGCTGTAGGTGCCCTGGGCTTCGACGGCGGCGTTGAGCCGCTCCAGCGCGTGGACATAGGCGGCGGTCCGCATGTCGCAGCCGTGCTGCCGGCGGCGTTCCTCGATGGCGTGAAACGCCGCCGTCATGACGCCCCGCAACCGGTCGTGCACCTCCGCCTCGGTCCAGTAGAAACCCGAGCGGTTCTGGACCCACTCGAAGTAGCTGACCGTGACGCCGCCGGCATTGGCGAGGATGTCGGGCACGACCCGGACGCCCTTTCGGAACAGGATGGCATCGGCTTCCGGGGTGGTCGGGCCGTTGGCGACCTCCAGCACGTAACGGGCCCGGACGGCATCGGCGTTGGCGGCGGTGAGCTGATTTTCCAAGGCCGCCGGCACGAGGACGTCCACATCGAGAGTGAGCAGCTCCTCGTTGGTGATCTTCTCGATCCCCTCGCCGCAGCAACAGCCGCCGTTGGACACCGACCCGTCGCAGTAAAGCCCGGAGAGGCTGCGGTTGCGGTTCTTTTCCCGGATGGCAGCGGGGATGTCGATGCCCTCGGGGCCATGGGCGCCGCCTCGGGAATCGCTCAAGGCCACCACCCGGTAGCCGTCGGCATGCAACAACCGCGCCAGATGCTGGCCCGCGTTGCCGAAACCCTGGATGGCCACCCGGATTTCGCGCGGGTTCCAACCCTCGAGCCGTTCGAGCTCCTTGAGGCAGTAATAGGCGCCGCGGCCGGTGGCGTCTTCACGGCCCA
>RFJD01000569.1 GCA_003695015.1 Verrucomicrobiota bacterium
TCCTCAACGGCTTCGGCCGGTTCGTGGGCGTTTTGGTGCTGGTGACCTGGCTTGGCTGGCAGGCCGTCGGGGCCGTGACCGCGGCGTTGATCGGCTTCTGGACGTGTGTGGGCGTGGCGTTGTGGCAGACCCGCACGGTGGTGACCGGTCCGGGGGCGCCGGTCGATTGGCGCGGCCTGCTGGCCCGGGTGGTCCCGCTGAGTCTCGGGTTGGGCGCAAGCCAGTTCGTCATGGCGGCCGACATGCTCGTCGTCAAGGGCGTCTGGCCCGAGGAAACGGTCGGTTACTACGCCGCCGCCGGCACCATCGGCCGGGCGCTGGTCTATTTCACCGTGCCGCTGGTGTCGGTGATGTTCCCGAAAGTGGTGCGCAGCGCGGTCCTCTCGCAGGAAACCGGCGTGATGGCGCTGGCCCTGGGGGCGACGGCCCTGATGGGCGGGGCGGCGGCCCTGGCCTGCACGTTGTTTCCCTCGCTGCCCCTCCGGATCATGTATCCGAACGAGTTTCTCGTCGTGACGCCACTGGTGCCCTGGTTCGCTTGGTGCATGCTGCCGTTGACCCTGGCCAACGTGCTGGTGGGCAACCTGCTGGCCCGGCGGCGGTTCGAATCGGTCCCCTGGCTGGTGCTGGTGGCCCTGGGCTACGGGCTGACGCTGATGCTCCGGGCCGACGAGATGCGCACGGCCCCGCAGGAAACCGCCTTCCGCATCGTGCTGCAGACGCTGGGCTTCTACAGCCTGCTGCTCTTTGGCGTGGCGGCATGGTTCACCTGGCGGCGAAAGGGACAGGAACCATCTGTTTGAGGTCGCCTCCTCGGCGCAGTCAGGCGGAGGTTTCAGTGGCTTGGCTGGGTGGCCGCGAGGCGATAAGGCGATCTGCCTTCGGCTTCGCCTGATGTCAGGACGGGCAAGTCAGGCCGGTCATGGTCGCCGGGCCCGGCGATCCGCGCCTCATCCCGGTCCCATTGGTGGATTGACAAAAGGTGATCCGTTGTCTCTCGGGTCCCGCTCCCTTTCTGAAGCGAAAGGATTCTCCTCATGGTAGTGCGTGGCTATGTCCCGACGGAAATAGAGCAGGAACTGGTCGGCTTGAAAAACCAACTGATACTGCTGATCCAGAATGCTCCTTACACTTTCCGTCACCAAACTCGAGGGAATGTACACGGCGCCTGGACGCCAGCGGGTGATGTCGGCTGCCACCTCATCCCCAACATTGGGATTCAGTCGAATCCGCTTTCCTGGCAACACCGTGGTCCAAGGTGGGGTCAGCATCCCGGCCTGAAAAGCGGGCATGGCGCCCAAGGAGAACGCCCAATCTGACCACCGCTTGCAGTATTGCATTCGGTGCAGCACCTCCCGTTCGTGCGGCAAGTCCCTCACATGAAGTCGTCGGAGTCCGTGTATGAGCTCTGCCGGCGCCGCCAGCAAACCGTAGAAGAGGGCGCCGATTCCTGCCAGCCAGCCCAAAGTCAACGGCGGCATCTCACCGCGTCCCCACCAGCGGGCCAGCGCGTCCCAGCCGGCCTGAACAGAGACCGCGGCGAGGATCGTGGCGGGCACGACCATGTGAACCATGTAATACCCCTTGGCTGGCCGATGAACTTGGAGGATCGCCAGCGTCATGATGATGTTCACCAAGAAGGGGAAGCCCCGGACCCACTGCCGCCGGTTGGCCGCCACGGGAAAGGAAGCCGCCAACGCCCAGAGTGCAGGGTTGGAGCCGAACCAGGCCCACTGAAAATGGAGGTCGTGTGCGAAAGCCGCTCTCATCTCGGGACTGAAATGGGTCCACAATCCTTGCAGTTCGCCCGGCCAACAGAGGGCGACGGCGAGGAAGGAGATGACGACGACCAAGGCAAAAGCTGCCATGCGAAGCAGTCGCCCCCACCACCCCTCCTGCGCGTATTCATCGGGGTTTCGCAGCGCGAGGATGACCGCACAGGCCGGACCGTACAGCAGCGCGGTCATCTTGACTTGTGCCGCAATCCCCATGGCCGCTCCAGCCAAAAGCGGCGCCCAGCGAACGGGGACACGGCGCCAGCCTGCAAGGCAAACGGCTGTCATGCCGGCCGCCGCGGCGGGAACAATCAACTGGGAGGATATCGCCAAAGGGAGGAACGGATCGCTCGCAAACATGAGAAGCAAAGCCACGGACACCCCCACCGGGCCGGCGATGCCGCGGACGCAACAGCATGCGACGCACCAACCTACCGCAAGAGCTGCCGCCAGAGATAACAGGCAGCCCCAGGCAGCCTTCTCGCCACCCAGCCGGAACAGCAGGCTCAACACCCAGGTGTGTAATGGCGGTTGGTCATTCCAAATATCCCGGTACAGGGTCCAACCGCGGTTTACCATCCGGGCTTTTTGCAACTCCCAGCCATGGTCCAACCCCAACGGGTAACGCAGATCCAACGGCGGCCCTGCCGTCAGCACCAAGAGCGCGAAGAGGAGCAATACGGCACCCACCAGCCACCAACCGTCAAGGCGGCCGGGGCGGCTCGCTATGTTTTCCTCCGGTTCCGCCACGAGAGCAGGACCGCGCTCGGCACCGTCAGGAACAAGATCACCAGATGCTTCAGGATGGTCACCCATTGCGCATCCAACCCCAGCAGGCTTGCTGCATTGTGCAAGCAGGCACATCCACTTGGCGTTGGGAAGAGCCAGCGGCTGAGCTGATAAGCTGCGAACGCTGTGCCGACGAGCAGCACGCACGCCAACCTCAGACTCTCCTTGGTGGGAGAAACCGCCAAAACGCCCGTGGCCAATAAGAGAAAGGCTGCCAAGCGGACTGCCTGACGCTCTGAAAGGAAAAACAGCACCGGATCCGGTCTGGCTAGAATTCGCTCAGAATTCTCCGGCGCCCACAGTTCCAACAAGGCCAGAGCCAAGCCCAACGCGCCGACAACCAACAGGTATCGGCGGGCTGGTCGCGGGTGGTCTGCCGATGACAGCCGCATCGCGTACTTGCCGTATGAACGTCGAGATCAGGCGTTGCCAGAAGAGCGTTGTTTTGCGAGCAGCCGGAATGCCTCCCAGTCCGTGGGGCTCAAGGACAGTGCGTCGGGTCGTCGACCGCCTCCCATTGATCGAAATTGTAGATTGTGTATGGGCCGTATTGTTGACTGACCAGGCAGACCAACGGGTCCGATCCGCATTGGCCGTGGTATTCGTACCACGTGATGTTTTCAGTCTTTGTGTGAGTGCACGTTTGACCTGTTTCCGCGGTCCCCGAGTTGCAACTCCGCAGAGAAGGATTGAAGTAACGCATCACGCATGGATCACCCGGGCGGCCGCCCTGACAAGCGACCGCCGGTAGCGGGTCCAGAGTGGTGATGATGGTGTAGTCGTAGCAGGCAGCCAGGACGGAAACGACGCCCAACGCGCCGGCCACGATGCCGTGCAGGATTGACTTTCGGTGTTTCATTGCTCGCGTGTCATTCGGGGTGACGGGTTTTGCGCAGCCGATGCACGATGGCGAGAGCCACCGTGGCGGTGACAACCAAGAGAAAAGTCAAACGAAGTGGCGGCCAGGATTGGCGTTCCTTGAGGCTGGCAAGCATTAACTTCTGATCCGCATCTGTCGCACGAAATGCGTATTGGACCATCGGTGCTTCGAACGGCGGCCAATTGGTGCTGGTGTAGGTGGCCAGGGTGGCGTTGCCGAGCCGGCGTCCGTCGGTGACGCTGGTGGGCGTCATGATCGCGGGCACAAAGGTCTGTCGGTCCGTCGTGGTCCGCGCCTTGGTCACTTGAATGTGCACTTCGGAGAAAACGCGTTCCGGTTCCTGCTGCCCTGGCGGGGGCGGCGTGTATTGGCGAAACCTGGCCCGGCGGGGCAGTTGGATCCCGTCCACCGTCATGGTCTCGAGGACCTCGTAATCCGCGCGCCGCCGCCCCTGGCCGGCCGGGTCGGCCGAAGGCAGGCGCTTCAATCCTTGCGTGGGGTCAAAGACCCAAGCCACGCCTTCCGACAGGATCTCGGCGCGCCGAATCAGGGGGTGGTCACCGCCCATCCACTCGATGCGGGAGGGGAAGGACACCTCGTCCAACAGGGAGATGGGAATCGGCGTCGGCCAAAGCGGAGGCATCCGGATCGGCGGCGCTTCATCTTTGAGGTGGGGACCGGCAGCAAAGGCCAGCCAGAGGGGCGGCAGCGTTGGCTCGGCCACCGCCAGTGGCACGGACTCGTAGCTCAGATAACCGTTGTCCGCAAGGTGGATCACGCCGTTATCAGTCCGGTGGGACTGCCTCCCGGTGCGGTGGTAAACGTACTGCTGTCGGCCGTCGAACCCCGCCTCGACGTAGCGCGTTTCCGGTGCGGTTTGTTCGAACAGGGGAACCAGCCGGATGAAGTACCGCCGGTCCGCCACCGTCACGGTGAACCGGTACCGAAACTCCTTGTGGGGAGCGGCGTCGGCTTCGTCGTCGTAGCGTGGAACCGGCCGGGTGTCGTGGACCAGCCGGACGGCTTCGCCCTCGACTTCCAAGGTGAAGGGCGCGGGCGCCGCGGGCGAGCCGGCGTGGCCGACTCCGCACGCGAAAGCCAGCAGCCCCACTGTCAGGGAAAGCGGACGCCATCCGGGGGTCCGGCTTCTGGCGAAGCCGCGGTCCCGACGGCGCCGGTGAGGAGGTCCGAAAGGTGCATCTTCAGGCGCGGCAGGGTGGGGGCGGGTTGTTGGCGTCGGCCTGCCCAGCCCGGCCGGAGTCGGTCCTGCGGTTGTGAAGGCGCTTTCGGGGGGAGACACTGCGCCAGCGAATCCAGTCGGTCCGCCAGTTGGCCTGCTCTCGTTCCGGAGCTTCATCGTTTTCATCGTCTTTCGACGGCTTGGACGGCTTGGGCGGCTTGGACGTTAGAGTGACTACTGATGGCTGTCAAGCTGGATTCTAACCAGTGTGCCGGTTTGCCCATCACCCGGCGGAGCGGGGAAGGAAGCCATCCAAGGCACTGAGGTTGGGACCGTTTTGGGCGAGGTGCCGCAGGGGGCCTTAACCGGGGCGCGCTTGTGCGCGAGATGAGGCGGGTGGTGGGCTGGCTCGGACTCGAACCGAGAACCAACGGCTTAAAAGGCCGCTGCTCTACCATTGAGCTACCAGCCCGGCGGGGTCCCCGACCTCCGAAGGGCCGTTACGATGCCGCCGTTGCGGCGGGTTGGCAAGCTGTTTTGCCACTCCGATCGCATGCACGGACGCGCCGCCCGACTCGCGGCTGGTCAGGTTGACGTCCCGCGCCCGGGCGGACGGCTGGCGGCGGTCGTGGTCCGAAGGGATGGGCTTGCCTGGTGCGGAGGGGCTGGCTAACGTTCCCGCAGGTCCTCACCCGGAGCATGGCCCTGGACAAGGGTGCGGGGGGGCTGATTGCGCAGCGGGATGAAGTGGTTGACCGACATGTTCAAGGAGTCCCCGGTGTGGCCCCGGGTGTTGCCGTTCGTGATCTTCGTGGCCCTGACCGGGCTGCAGGATGTGTTCGGGGAGGCCGGGCGGTACTGGGTTTACTTCGGCAAGACGCTGGTGGGCGCCTGGCTGGTGTGGCTGATGCGGCCCTTCGTCGAGGAAATGCGGTGGGCGTGGAGCTGGGAGGCGCTGGCGGCCGGTGTGCTGGTGTTCGTGATCTGGGTGGGGCTGGATCCCTGGTACCCGAAGCTGGGCGGCGCCGGCGAGCCGTGGAATCCGTTCGCCTGTTTCGGCGAGGGGGCGGCGCTGGGCTGGTTTTTCTTCCTGGTCCGGTTGCTGGGTTCGAGTCTGGTGGTGCCGCCGCTGGAGGAGACGTTCTACCGGTCGTTCGTGTATCGATGGGTGGCCAAGGCGGACTTCATGGCGGTGCCGTTGAAGCACTTTGGTTGGACGCCGCTGCTGGTGACCTCCGGCCTGTTCGGCTTCGTGCATCACCAGTGGCTGGCGGGCATCTTGTGCGGGTTGATCTACCAGGGGCTGGTGATCCGGAAGAACCGGCTGGGGGACGCGATGACCGCCCACGCGATCACCAACTTCCTGCTGGGATTGTGGGTGATCGCCCGACCCGCCTGGCATTTTTGGTGAGAAGCGGAGGAACCGTTCGGATGAAGGACATTTTCGCCCGGACACAGCCGGTGTTGGAGGGCCGCCTGCTGCGGCTGCGGCCGTTGCGGGAGGAGGATGCCGCCCGCGTGGCGGAGTTGGGCGGGGCGCGGGAGATTGCCGACACGACGATTTCGGTGCCGCATCCGTTCACGGAAGAGCTGGCGCGGGATTGGATCCGTCGCGTGGACGAGGATTGGCGGGCCGGACGCGGTCTGGCTTACGGGATGGAGCGGATCGAGGACGGCGGTCTGGTGGGGGTGATCGTGTTGCGGGATCTGGATTGGGAACACCTGCAGGGCGAGGTGAGTTTCTGGGTGGGACGGCCCTTCTGGGGGCACGGTTATGCGGAAGAAGCCGTTCGTCTGTTGCTCCCGCTGGCTTTCGGTCCGTTGGCGCTGAACCGGCTTTACGCGCATCACATGGTGCGCAACCCGGCTTCGGGGCGGGTGCTGGAAAAGGCGGGTTTCCGGCGGGAAGGGCTCATGCGCCAGCGGGCACGGAAATGGGGGGTGTTCGAGGACGTGGTCCTGCTGGCGCTGTTGCGGGAAGAGTGGCAGGCGGGTTCCTGAGGAGGAGAAGGGGGTCCGCTCAGCCGGCCGGCCAGTCGGTCAAATCCTTCAACGCCAGTTCGCGCAGGCTGGAGCGGACGCGGTGCGCTTGCCGGAGGCGGTCGGGGCCGAACGTCTGGGCCACGGCCACGCAGCGCATCCCGGCGGCCAAGGCGGCTTGGATGCCGCTGGGGGCATCCTCGATCACCACGCAGGCCCCGGGTGGAATGCCCAGTTTGCACGCCGCGGCCAGGAACAGGTCGGGCGCCGGTTTCTTGTGGCGGACGTCCTCGGCGGTCACGACCGCGTGCCAGCTTTCGGGCGGCAGGCCGATGAGGGTGAGGTTGGCGCGGACCTTGACCCGATCGGCGCTGGAGGCCACGGCGACCGCCAGGCCGGCTTCACGGCAGGCGTGGACCGTTTCGACCGCGCCCGGGAAGGCGCGCAGTTTCCGCGGGGCCAGCTCGAGATAGATTTCGTAGGTCCGGCGCTTGGCCTCGGCGAGGTCCAGCTCGACGCCGTGTTTTTCCGCGACGCCGCCGATGTAACGGTCCTCGCCCGTGCCGACGAAGGGCAGGAAATCCTCCGGCTGCACCGGGACCCCGCGTTCCCGGAACATCCTCACCGCCGCCTCGTTGATGAGCGGTTCGGAGTCGGTCAGGACGCCGTCCATGTCGAAGATGACCGCGCGGACGGCCGGGGCTGGGGTGGGGCGGACGGCGACCATGCGGGGTCAGCGTTTCCAGTCGAAGGCGCCTTTCTTGAGGGCGTAGAGGTAGCCGATGAACAGGGTGCCCAGGAAGCTGAGCATCGCCAGGAAGACGGTGTGACGGAGTTCCGGCCGGGCGAGCAAGTCCCGGAACGAGGCGGCCCACGGATAGAGGAAGACGACCTCGATGTCGAAGAGGATGAAGAGCATCGCCACGAGGTAGAACCGGACCGACAGACGTCCCCGGACCGGGCTGGTGGGGATCATGCCGCACTCGTAGGGGATGTTCTTGAGGCGGGAATTCCGGCCGCGGCGGCCCAGCAGTTGGGACAACAGCAACATGCCGGCGGTGGTGGCCAAGGCCACCAGTCCCAGCAGCAGGACGGGCACGAACTGTTCGAGTTGCGAACGCACGTCGCGAGGGTAGGGGGCCGGTTCGGCGGGTGGCAAGTGCGGCTTGCCGGCAAGAGCAGGCCGGGACCGCCCGGCAACAGGGCCGAACGGTCCCGGCCGAAGGCAACGACACCTGCGACGGCCGGGGACCTATCGCTGGAGAACCACGCCCCGCTCCCGGAAGGTCAGTTCGGCGATGCCGGACTTGTCCAGATCGCCCATGCCGGCCTTGAGCATGCGGTCGTACTGGCGCTTGGTGGCGGTGGCCACGGGCAATTCGAGCCGCATTTTCCGCGCCATGCGCACGGCCAAAGCGATCTCCCGCGCGGCCATGTCGGTGCGGAAGCCGTCCTCGTGTTGTCGCTGTTGCATCCGTTCCCCGTCGGTTTCCAGCACCCGCGAGGCGGCGACCGTCTGGGCACAGATTTCCCGGACGAGGCCCAGGTCCAGCCCGACCGCCTCGGCCAGGGCGAGTCCTTCGGCGAGGATGGCGGTGTTGGCCATGGCGATCATGTGGATGATCAGCTTGAGCTTGGCGGCCGAGCCGGTGTCGCCGATGTACCGGACCACGCGGGCCAGACGGCGCAGCAACGGCGCCGCGCGCTCGAACGCCTCGGCCGGCCCCCCGCAGAGGATGTAAAGGCCGGTCGCCGGGCTGCTGCCGCAGGGAGTCAGACAGGCTTCCATGACGTCGGCGCCGGCCAGCGCGGCGTTTTCCTCGACCTTGGCGTGGGTTTCCGGGCTGACGGTGGCGCAGTTGACGAAGAGCCGTCCCTCGGCGCCGATCAAGAGGCTGTCGCCGTGCCGCGCATAGTAACCGAGCATGGCCTCGTCGTCGGCCGCGGCGGTCAGGATGATGTCCGCGCAGGCGGTGACTTTGGCCAGGGACCGCGGCGCTTCGCATCCGAGTTCGGAAGCCAGGGTTTGGGCGATCCGCCGCCGGGGATCATAGACCGAGGTGATGGGGAAGCCGCAGGCTTGGATGCGCCGGGCGATGTCGGCGCCCATGCGTTCGACGCCCACCAGTCCGATCCGTTCGCGTGGTTTGTCTGCCGTGTTCATGGTGGTGTGTGGGCCGGGTTGGGACCGGCGAACCGAATATGCCAGCTTGAGTGATTCTGAATCAAGAAAAATGAACCATGTCACCGGCTTATTAAGCCAAAAAGCAAACATGGCGGCTCGATGCCATTCTCGACGGCCGCAAGCTGCGGCGTGGGGATTGGGGAAACCCGCCGCGGGGAAGGCCCCTCAGGTCCACCAGGAGGCTTCGGCCCGGAGACGCTCGATGAGGCTGGCGTCGGCCGGCGGGAACTCCAGCCCGGCCAGGTCTTCCCGCCGGGCCCACAACAGTTCCTGACCGTCGAGGCCGGCGGGTTCGCCCCGTTCCAGCCGGCACCGGTAGAAGCGCAGGCGGATGGTGCGGTCCGGGTAGGCGTGGGTGTGGTCGAAGACGCAGTCCAGAACGCGAACCTCGATGCCGAGTTCCTCCCGCAGTTCGCGGGCCAGACACTGCTCCCAGGATTCGCCCGGTTCGCGCTTGCCGCCGGGGAATTCCCAGAGTCCGGCCAGATGCGCGCCCGCGGGCCGGCGGGTCAGAAGCAGGCGACCCTCGCGGAAAAGCAAGCCGGCTGCGACCTCGATCGGGGCCGGTGCCGAAGGGTGTGGGGGAGGCGGGGACACGGGCGTGGCGTCAGAACAGCGTGGCGGCGTCGTGATGTTCCCATCCCGCCGACCGCATTTCGTCCGGATCGAAGAAGCCGCGGCCGTCCACCAAGAGCGGGCGCCGGACGTGGCGGCGGAGTTCGGCCGGATCAAGCCGCCCGTAAACCGGCCAATCGGCGCCCAGGATGAGGGCGTCAGCTCCTTGGGCCGCCTCCTCGGGCGTGCGGGCGACATCGACCCACGGGAGGCGGAGCGGGTCGGCTTCCAGACTGGGATCGTGGACGCGGACCTGCACGCCGATGCCGAGGAGTTTGCGAACCAGCTCGAGGGTGGGGGATTCGACGAGTTGGTCGGTGTGGGGTTCGGTGGTGACACCCCAGACCGCGACGCGGGGGTTGGCCGCGGCGCGCAAATGATCGGCCAGGAAGGCGAAAACCCGTTCGAGGAAGGCAACGTGTGCCCGACGGGCGGCTTGGATCAAGCCGTTGCCGCGGACGACGGCGAGGGGCAGTTCGGCCAGCAGGGCGGGGCGGCTTTCGAGCAAGCCGCCCAAACCGAGCCCGGGTGCCGGCGGCCTTGGCGTGAGGTGTTCCCCGGCTTCCAGCCCCCGGCGGTAGTCGCGAAGCAACCGCGCGTTTTCGACGGCGCCGGCGGGGAAGGTCGTCACGGCCACTTGCTGGAACCAGGGCAGCGCATGGCGCGTCGCTTGGAGGACGCCCGCCGCCGGGGGATCGGTCATCATGATGGGCGAACCGAAAGACTCGAAAACGGGGCGGCATTCCTCCAGCCCGCGGCGGGGTCCCAGGCTGGTCAGGATCCAAAGGGGTGGATGCCGGAGGGTTTCCAAGGCGGAGCGGGCGGGCAGGGCGAGCGGCAGGAGAGCCAGGTAAGGTTCGCGCTGGTTCCAAAGCGCGGAGCGCAGGGCGCGGGCGGCGGCGGGGAGAGCGGGGGCGGGGCCGAACTCGACCAAGATCAGCAGCCGCACCCGTCGCAACACGCCTGCGAATCGGTGGAAACGGCGTTGCCAGACCATTTCCGCCTCGGCGGGGCCGGCTTGGGGCGTCTCGATCCAGAGAGCGACGGGCGGCGCCCCGGTCTCCTGCCACGGACCAAGGCGGCCAACGGCGGCTTGTTCCTCCCAAAGGGCGCCCAAGGCCGGGTCCCATTCGGGCGGCTGGAGCGGGCTGGTGGCGGAGTCCGCGTCCCCCTCGGGGACGTCCGTGTTGAGGCAGCGAACCGTGTGGCCGGCTCGGGCGAGGGCGGCGGCCAGAAGGGTGGCCGGATGGCCGCGGCCGAGGAGCGTGACCGGGATGCCTGACATGTCCCGGAACCTCGTGGTCAGCCGCGCAGCGTCCCGAGCCGAAGAGCGGGCTCAGGGCTGGGGGCTGTTCCCGGAAGCCGCCGAGTCGCCGGCGGGCGTGGCCGGGGCGGCCGGTTCAGCCGCGGGTTTCGCCGAGGTGTCCGCCTGGTCCGGCGTGGGGGTGGTTTCCGCCGCCGGGCTGCTGGCGGGGGCGGCTCCGCCGGTGGTTTCGGCGGCCGGGGCGTTCGTCTCGGCAGTGCTGGTCTCGGCGGCGTTGGTCGCGCCCGGGGCGGGGGCGGTTTCGGCGGGCGTGGTCGGAGCGGCGGTTTCTTCCGCGGGTTGGGGCGCCAGCTCGGGGTGTTGTTCGAGGAGCTGTTCCCGCCGTTGCCGCGCCTCCATGGCCATGGGGCTGAAGCCGGCGAGGTCCGTCATCTGGTCGTACACGCGCAGGGCTTCCTGGTACTTGCCCTGGGCCTCGTACAAGGCGGCCAGTGCCAGGCGGGCGCGGTTGGCGACCGGCTCGTCGGAATAGCGGGCGATGGTCGTTTCGTAGGCTTGGGCGGCCTCGTCCATCTTGTCCTGGGCGTCGAGGCAGGTGGCGATGCCCAAGGA
>RFJD01000570.1 GCA_003695015.1 Verrucomicrobiota bacterium
GGCCATCTCGTCGGAGATGACATAGGTGCTGACCAGCTGTCTGGCGCTCGTGGCCTCATCGGCATCCCGTAGCTGGACTACGGACTCGATGGGCTCGAATTGGATCAGGTCTCGGTACCTCATGCGATTTGCCGCGATAGTGTGTCTCTGGCTGGGGGCGCGCACGCAAGTCAAAACGCCCGAGGTGCACGGTCGAACACGCTCGAACCAGAACCGCAACACCAAGGCCAGTGCCCGCAGCCGCGAGCCGGGGCCGGCGGGGCGGCCGGGGAGGTGTCAATCCTGGTTCACAAGCTCAGCCTCGGCCGAGCTCCGAACCAGATGAGTGCTGGTCTGAGCACCGCATGCTGACGATGATCAAGTCCTTGGCATCATATCGCTTGTATTCAGGGTGATCGGGTTCGGCATACGTGAGATGATTGTTCACCACCACGCCTCCCCAAGCAGCGACCACGGTTGTGGTTCGAGACAGGTTCTGCAACAAGCGGAGGGGGTTGAGTTTCAAGTGCGGGTCGAAGAGGATTTCGATGTTGTCGAGCAGGACCAAAGATGAGGAGAGCGGCGGTCCATTGGGGGCCGGCGGTGACCCGACTTCCCGGACAATTTGGCTCAGGATCCGGGGTGCTTGGAGGGCGCGTTGTCGCCGGGTCAACTCCAGCATTCGGGAGGACATTTCGAGGTTGATGTTGATCAGCGGACTGCCGGTGCGGCGCGAGATCGCCTGCAGCAAGGCGGTCTTTCCCGAAGCCGGCGGGCCGACCACAAGAACCAAACGCGTGTATAGTTCTGCCGCGTTTGTGGCCCAATCGAGAACTTCTTCGACGTTGGCTTCTTGCATGATTGATCACCGGACGCTGTCTCGGGGAAGGGAAAGGCGCCGGCTTCGGCTCGGCAGCACGGCACGAGTAGGGAACTCGCTTGCGTGCATTGGGGAACCGGGCCCACCCAAGCCCCGCAGACCGGGCAGGTGGGGCTGACGTCCAGGGAAAGAGAATGTCCGCAGTAGCACGGGTTGTCCGTGCCGGCCTGCTGCGGAACGGCGAGCCGAGGCGGCGCCAGCCTGCGTGTGTCTCCGACTCACGTGATCTCCGGTCGTGGTCTGTGTTTCCCAGAAGCAGACATCCCCGCCCCACCGGCTGGGGCGCATCAGCTTGCATCTACGCGTACTTCGAGTCCCTTCATACCATCCAAGCCGGACAACGTCCAGCCGCCTTCTCCAAGACCAAGAAACGTGGCGCTTGGCCCGTTGGCCAAGGGACCGACAGGCGGCAGGTGCCCACAGAGCAGGCAAATCCCGGCTCATGAGCGTATCGGCAGACCCGGCCGGGCTTCGCCGGCGTCCGGTCCGGTGCGGAAGAAGGCGCTGGGCGGCAGCCGGTGCACTTTCTTGAACACCCGCGAAAAGTGGAACGGGTTCTTGAACCCCAGCACCTCCGCGACGGCCGTCACGTTCAACCCCTCCCGCGTCAGCAGGGTCATCGCGTACTGCATCCGCAGCCGCGTCAGGTACCGGTGGGGCGTCATCCCGCTGTAGCGTTGGAACAGGCGGCACAGGTAGGAGGCGTCCACCCCCACGCCCGCCGCAATGTCCGCCAAGCCCCGCAGCCGCCGGTAGTTTTCCTCGATGAACCGCGCCGCCTCCTGATAGGTCCGCCATGAGGACGGGTTGGGCGTCGGGGGACGCGGCTCCTGCGAGCGCAGCTTGCCCAGGATGGCCATCAGCAGGTGGTCGCAAATGTTCTGGCGTTGGGCCGAGGGATGCCCCGCCTCCCGTTCCAACGCCTCCAGCAACGCCACCAGTTCCCACAAGGGCTCGAACTGAAAGGGTTCCCCGGCCAGGCGACCGACCCACTTGGCCCACGTCCCCTCCGCGTCGAACACCACGAAGTACTTGCGCAGCCCTTCGGTTCCCGTCCCCCGCATCCGCCAGGCTCCGCCCGGCCGGTAGAGAAACAGCGATCCTTTCTCGATCGTCTGCCACCGGCCGCCCGCCTCGACTGCGCCCCGTCCGCCCACGATCACCTCCAGGCAATGGTGCGGGAAGCTCGCCCGGCTGATCCGGTAGTCCGGCAGACACTGCTCGAACCCCCCGTAGAGCGTCCGCACTTCGTGCCCGTCGGCCTCCGTCGGGGACAGGAAAAAGTACCGGCTCTGCAGGCCCACTTGGCGGGCCAACTCGACCCCGGCTGGCTGCGGCATGGCCTGATTCACGCCGGCCACCATGACGGCCCGGGCCGGACTGGTCAAGAATGGATAGGGTGGGCCAGAATCGAACATGGCGCTTTCGCCCCGACGCTGCGACCATGGCTCCCGATCAAAAGCCCATGACTATGACGAATCTGCCAAAAATCGGTATCCGCCCGGCGATCGACGGCCGCCGCGGCGGGGTGCGTGAGTCGCTGGAAGACCAAACCATGAACCAGGCCAAGGCCGTGGCCGCGTTGCTCGAGTCCGAGCTGCGGTATCCGGACGGTTCGCCCGTTCAAACGGTCATTGCCGACACCACCATCGGCGGGGTGGCCGAAGCCGCCGCCTGCGCCGAGAAGTTCAAGCGCGAGAACGTCGGCGTCAGCCTGACCGTCACCCCCTGCTGGTGCTACGGCTCCGAAACCATGGACATGGACCCGCTCCTGCCCAAGGCCGTCTGGGGCTTCAACGGCACCGAGCGGCCCGGCGCGGTTTACCTCGCCGCCGTCCTGGCCGGCCACACCCAGAAAGGGCTCCCGGCCTTCGGCATCTACGGTCGGCACGTCCAGAACGCCGACGACACCTCGATCCCGGAGGACGTGAGGGCCAAGCTGCTGAACTTCGCCCGCTGCGGCCTGGCCGCCGCCATCA
>RFJD01000571.1 GCA_003695015.1 Verrucomicrobiota bacterium
AGGATGCCTGCACCACACTTGAGGTCAGGGCACAGGCCAAGCATGTGGTGCGGGCTTCCAGACTGCAAGAGCCCGCGGCAGACAGGGTACCTGCACCACAGTCAATCCGGGCAGGCAGGATGCCTCCACCACACCCAGCCCACTCATGGGCGCATGCCTCACTCGCTCCTCACTTCTCTCCGCTCACTCCGCGGCCGCAGGCTTCCAGCCTGCGTCCGGCGTGCGGCTGCCGGACTTGACCCCGGCATGCGCCTCCGGTTGAGTGGAAGGGACGGTCGAACATCACGCGCCGGCATGCGAAAGCTCGGGGCCAAACTCTGGGCGCGGTTGCGCCAGAACTGGATGCCGTGGAGCCTGTTCGTGGGCTTCTGGACGGTGATCGGCCTTTCGTTTGCCAGTCAGTTCTACCTCTCGAGCCGGCTGTTCGGTTATTACACCGTCACTTGGAAGCAGGCCATCAGCGTGACGCTGGGCGACTGGTACGTCTGGGCGGTGCTGTCGCTGCCGATCATCGCCGTGGCCCGGCGTTTCCCCCTGCACCGTCGGCACTGGTTCCAAGTCGCCGTCATCCACCTCACCTGCAGTCTGTTGGTCTGCCTGGCCTATGTGTTGATCCGGGCTGCCGTCGGCCAGCTCCAGAACCCCATGCTCGGCACCACCACCACCTTCTGGGGCACGGTCGAGCAGCTCCTGCTCAAGAACAGCCTCCTGAACCTGCTCATCTACTGGATCATCGTCAGCGTCAGCCACGCCTTCGAGTACTACCGCAAGTTCCGCGACCGGGAGGTCGAGACCGCCGACCTCGAACGCCGCCTGGCCGAGGCGCGGCTCATGGCCCTGCAGATGCAGCTCAACCCGCATTTCCTGTTCAACACCCTCCACACCATCGCCGCCCTGATCCACAAGGATCCGGACCAAGCCGAGGAAATGATCGCCCGCCTGAGCGAGCTGCTCCGGACCGCCCTCGAGAACACCGACGCCAACGAAGTCCCGCTCCAAATGGAGCTGGATTTCCTCCGCCGCTACCTCGAGATCGAGCAAACCCGCTTCGGCGACCGGCTCCGGGTGCATCTGGATGTCGCCCCGGAAACGCTCAACGCGCTCGTGCCGAACCTGCTGTTGCAGCCGCTGGTCGAAAACGCCATCCGCCACGGCCTCGAGAAAAACGCCGGCGCCGGCGAGGTGCGCCTCCGGGCCTGGCGACACGGCCGCTGGCTCCGGATCGAGGTCGCCGACAACGGCCGCGGCATCACCGCCGGCCAGCGCATCCGCCCCGGCGTGGGCCTGGCCAACACCCGCGCCCGGCTCCGGCATCTGTACGGGTCACAACAACGCCTCCGGCTGCGGCAGCGAACCGAAGGCGGCCTGAGCGTCGATCTCATGCTCCCGTTCCGGCCGGCCGAAGGCACGGCCGCCTCCGCCGCCGAAACTTCCCCTGCCGATGCCGCCCGGTCCCGTTCCTCGCCCGCGCTTTCGAGCCCCCAACCTGTCTGAGCCCAACCCCGACACACCGACTCATGAGCATCCGCACCGTCATCGTGGACGACGAACCCCTGGCCCGCGAGCGGCTCCGCAAGCTCGCCGAGGCCGAGGGCGATCTGGAAATCGTGGCCGAATGCGCCGACGGCCGCGAAGCCGTTCAAGCCATCGAGGAACACCGGCCCGATCTGGTTTTCCTGGACATCCAGATGCCGGAGATGGACGGGTTCGCGGTCCTGCAGGAAGTGACCACGCCCGAGCTGCCGGTGGTGGTGTTCGTCACCGCCTACAGCCAGCACGCCATCCGCGCCTTCGAGGTCCATGCCTTGGACTACCTGCTCAAGCCGTTCACCCGGACGCGCTTCAAGCAGGCCGTCGAGCGCGTTCGCCAGCACCTCCAGCTCAAGCAGACCGGCGATCTCAACCGCAAGCTCACCAACCTCCTCAACGAAATCCGGCCCGAAAGCCGCCCGCCGGACCGCCTGGCCGTCCGTTCCGGCGGACGCGTCTTCTTCGTGCGCATTCCGGACATCGACTGGGTCGAAGCCGCCGACAACTACGTCAACCTTCACGTCGGCAAGGAATCTCACCTGGTCCGCGAAACCCTCACCGCCATGGAAAAACGGCTCGAGCCGCACCAGTTCGTTCGGATCAGCCGCTCGGCCTTGGTCAATCTGGACCGCATCCGCGAACTGCAGCCGTTGTTCCACGGTGACTACGCCGTCATCCTGCGCGACGGCACCCGGCTGAACCTGAGCCGCACCCATCGCGAGCGGCTCCGCCGATTCCTCGAACGGTGACCTTCGTCCGGATATGGCGCTCCGCGGCGCGGCGCCTCTGGCTGGCCGGGGGGCTCCTCCTTCCTCTGGCGGCCGCGTCCACGGAGCCGCGCCCGCCGGCCATCGACTGGCTCTTCCCCGCCGGCGCCCGGGTCGGAACGGAACAACTCCTCCACTTGGGCGGCTCCTGGCCGGGCTGGCCCATCCAAGGTTGGGCCGCGGCCGACGGCGTCCACCTGACGCCCGACACCGAGCCCGGCCGGTTTCGCGTCCGCGTCGATGAGACCGCTTCACCGGGCCCGACGCTGTTGCGTTTTTTCAACGAAGCCGGCGCCACCCCGCCGCTGCAGTTCTTCATCGAGGACGCCGACCGGTTCCTCATCGAGCCTCCGGAGGATTCCACCAACGCCGGCCCGGCCCGCCCGTTGATCACCGGGTCCACGGCGGTCGTTTATGGCCGGCTGCTCCGCCCCGAGGAAACCGATCCCTGGCCGGTGGCCGTCGCCCGGCCCGCCCTGCTCGCCGCCTCCCTGGTGGCGCGCGGACTGGACTCGCCGTTGCGGGCGCGCCTGACCCTGTTGGGACCGGAAGCCGGCCCGCTGGCGGAGTCCAAGACCACCGGTTCGACCGAACCGTCGTTGGCCGCCCACTTGGCCACCCCGGGCCTGTACGTGCTGCAGGTCGCCCCCATGGAAGGGCAGGACGCCTTCGCGACCAACCTCACCGGGCCGGAAGCGATCTACCGGTTGCGTTTGGCCATCACCCCCACCAACTCCTTCGGGCGTTACCTCCCGGCCGAACCGCCGCTGTCCCCCGACATCCAACGTTCCCTCCTCCACTCGAACCTCCTCGAACCCGGCCAGGAACGGGTCGCCTTCATCGACGTCCGCGGGGACGTGGACCTCTACGGCGTGGACACCCGCTGGCTCGAACGGCTGGAGGCAGAATTGGAAACCGGCGTGTGGGGACCGCCCTTCACCGCGCGGCTCCGCCTGCTGGATCCCGCCGGGGCGCTGGTGGCCGAGCAACTGGGCGAATCGATCACGCTGGACTGGGTGGCCGAGCCGGCCGGCCTTTACCAGCTCGAAGTCACCGAAGCCCAAAACCGCGGCGACCCGACTTGGAGCTATCGGATCGCCGTCCGCCGCCAGGCCATCCGCGTCCGGGCCACCGTCTCGGCGGATCGCCTTCGTCTGCAGGCCGGCGAAACGGCCCGGCTCGAACTTCAACTGGACCGCCCCCCCGGCGAAAACGACGTCTTTGCCGTCCGGGCCGAAGGGCTGCCTCCCGGCGTCACGGCCGGCCAGCCGTTGCTGGTGCCGGGGTTGAGCCGGGTCGCCGTCGATTTCCGAGCCGCTCCCGACGCCGCCCCGCACAACGGCCCGTTTCGCCTCGTCCTCTCCACGATAAACCTCCCCCTTCCCGCCGATCTCGCGGCCGAAGCGGTCGTGCCCGGGCGCCATGCGCCGTCGGAAACGCTCTTGGTTCCCCGCACAACCGATCTCTGGTTGACCGTTTCCCCGGCCGAACCCGCGCCCTGAACCCGGCCCGCCACAACAGCCCCCCGGCCTCGTGGCGAGCCGGCCCTCGGCGTCTTGCCGGCTCAATGGCGCAGCAGGTCGAACCACGCCTTGGCCGCCAGCATGCTGGGCAACACACAACCGCCGTGGTCGGCCCCGGGCAACGGGTTGATCAACTGCACATCGGCCCCGCGCGCTTGGAAGCTTTCGAGGGCGACCACCGAGTTCGCGTAGAGCACGTCCTGATCGCCGCTGCAATGGAAGAGGCGCACCGGGGCCCGCGGCGTCCAGTCCAGCAGGTCGTTGTCCCGCAGGGCCTGCCGGAGCGGATGCAGGGGATCGGCGCGCAACGCCGCCAGCACCTCCGGCTTGAGGACCTGGCTGGGGTCGGCCGGCATGGCGCTGTTGATCTCCGAGCCGCTGTGCCGGCCGTCGAACATCGGCGGCAGCGTCGTGTCGTAAGGCGGCCGCAGATACGAAGCCAGCGAGTTGGTCAGCCCGTACACGTCCTGATACGCCGCCAACAGGTAGCCGTAGTAGTACGGGTTGGGCACCTCGCGGCCGGAGAGGAAGTCGTTGAACATGACCCCCGACATGTCGTAGGCCCCGGCCATCGGCGCGGAGGCGGTCACGGTGAACTCATCGGCATGGAACGTCTCCAGCTCCCGCTGCACCGCCAGGGTGACATGCCCTCCCTGCGAGTAGCCCATCAGGAACAACTGATCCGACAACGGCAGGTGCTCCTGCGCCGCCAGCGCCCGGCAGGCCCGCAGCATGTCCACACACGCCGTGGCCTCGGAGCGGGCATGTTGATACGGATGCAACCCCTCGCCGCCACCCAAGCCCAGAAAGTCCGGCATCGCCGCCGCGTAACCCGTGCTGGCGTAAGCCAGCCCGACCGCCCAGCCCTCCAAGTCCTGGCCCGAGGGCGCCCCGTTCTTCTCAACCACCGTCCCATGGTGATAGCTGACCAGCGGAACCGGCTCCCCCGGATCGATCGGCAACACCGCAATCCCGGTCGCCGAAGTCGGCATCCCGTGCGGATCGACCGTGCGGTAGGTCAGTTCCCAAACCTCGACCCCGTACTGCGCCTGCCAGTTCACGCC
>RFJD01000119.1 GCA_003695015.1 Verrucomicrobiota bacterium
CCCGCCCACATCAGGCACCCGGTCCAGATCCGACCGCCACAGGCAGCCCACCAGCACCATCAGTGGCAGCCATGCAGCCAGAACCCGTCTCCTCATCGCTCGCTCACACCTCCACCGAACAGCCCGCGGCCTCCTGGATTCCAGCGCACGCTCCACCCTCCGACGATCATCAGCCACAACGCCAGCCCCCGAGCCAAGGACTCCTGAACTTCCCAAGAAACCGGCAGCCACCGCGGCAAAGCCCCCAGACAAGGACAACTCGTCGCCACTCCTCTCATCCCAGCCACCGCATGATAGCCGCTGAACCCGCACCCCAGCAGGAACACCAACCAAGCGCGCCAGGAGAAGCGCCGGCCCGCCAGAAGCCCGGTTCCGGCAACCACTTCCAGCGCCCCTCCCAGGGCATAAACCCACCCGGTCGGCGCCTGCAAAACCGGATCGACCACTGCCAGGCGCTCCGGCCCGGTCATCACCATGCTGATCCATTTGAGCAGCCCCAAGGCCAGCAGCATCACGCCCGCACCTCCGAGCACCCACTGGACGGCCTGTTCACGAACAGTCCCGCCCACCTCGGGTGAAGCACCAGCACTCCTCCCGCCGCTGGCAGAACCATGGGTAAAACCCCCGCGGGTCCGCTCAGAGCTCACCCCCAACATCTCGGCACACGAACAAAAACGCCTTACCCATTGTACAAAGCCGTCTTCCTGCCGACTCACGCCAAAAGGCGCCGTCGCTCAGCAAGCGGGAGCACTCGGGTCCAAGACGTACGCGGGATATCCGAACCAATGGTAAACCCTGCCCTCCGGCGTCACACACTGGTAATGGCATTGATCCTGCCAGCGTCGATTCATCCGGCCGCTGCCAGTCGGCGTATGCGGCACGGTCCCAAGCCACCGCTGAAATCCACCCGTAAGCTGGCAGAAATCCGATCCACGGGTTATCGGATCCGGGCACGATCCCGTCTTGATGACCACCCAGCACTCGGCCGCCGCGGTCAACGCGAGCGAACCGACCACCATGGCGATGAGGCGCTTTGCGGTTTGGTTGACTTGCGTTCTCATAGGTTGGGTTTGTTCTTCGCTTTGCGTTCTACGTTCGCTTGAAACGCCGCACCACGAGGAGGCACAGCGAAAGAACCGCCACAAGGATGAGCGTCCAGCGGTAAGCGACGACCTGGCTTGGCCCCTCGGCGCCTTCCGGGCGGTCCGAAAGCACCTCCGCCGGCGCCAATCGCCCATCGCTGGTTACGTTGTAGGGAATGCCGTTGGACCAAAGTAGAAACTGCACCAAGCGACTTTGGCCCGCGCCAAACTCGCTGGGACGCCAACCGTCACGGTGCTGTTCGTCCCAACCTGCCTGCCACACATCCAAGACGTTCGTCACTTTCACTCCGGGGGTATAGGTGCTCCATTCGATGAACCGGCGGGGCGCAACATCGGCAGCCATCCCCGTGTCGAATTCGTACTGAACCCAGAAGGTGATCGGTCGCGGGCGGGTCACCGTGTACTTGACCGTTTGCGGGCGTCCGAAAGCGGCCGAAGTCAGAATGCGTCCGGTGATGAGCCCGTGTTGCGCCGTCTCGGCCGTAAACGAGCCATCGCCTGCCCACTGGATCTTCGGCGCCTCAGCCAACTGCCACAGCCCGAGCCTCCGGAGTCGTTCCAAGTACAGGTTGCGGGCAGTGCGGCAAAGAATGTAGGTGCCGTTCCGCGCATCAAACCCTGGAGTGCCTTCTCGTGGCGCCAAGTGAAGGCCCTGATTCTCGTCGGGAGCATCAGGCCACAGGTGCCAATAGAAATCCCCACCCAGACCGACGACGATCTCCTTGCCAGGAGCCGGATTGTGGATTTCGAAGCGGACGGGGTTGCGGGCCCGGTCGAAGATCCAGCGTGCGTAACTGCCGTTGTTGGTTCCGTACTTGAGGTAAAACCCGCCCGGCTGGATGCCGCCTTCGAATTGCATCCATCCGGGAACCGGCCCGCCGTCCACAGTACGTCCGTCACGGTCCACGGTCTTGATCCGGGTGCTGTTGCCGGAGACGCGCCAGACGGCCTTCTGGATCCAAGGGGGCGATTCAAGCCAGCGCCGCAAGTACGCGACGGCCGACGCCGGCACCGTGTTCGTGGCGGTGGCATCCATCCGCGCCACCGGCTGCGGGTCATCTCCGGCCGGCAAGGCGGCCTCACCCGCCCAAGCCACCAACACCGGCCCGAGGCCGAACCCGGCCAGTGCCGCGCCCACCAGCGCCGCCGCCCATGCCTTCGCCAACCTGTGCGCGCGCTTCCGCATGAACAATCCGTCGAAGTTCGATCTGCACGGCCGCCGCATTGCCTTATCCCTGGATACATGGAGTCCGACGCCGCTCAGAGGCCGCCGCCACCACCTCCGCCACTACCGCCACCACTCCCACCGCCACTCCCGGTGCACGGCGGAGCCCCAGGATCCAATACGTATCCAGGATAGCCTCCCCACGGATACTGACTGCCGTCAGGCCGTGTGCACCGATATGTGCATTGGACGTTGACCCACATGCGGCCCGCCCGCCCGCTGACGCCGCTGGGAGCCTCGTGAAGGAATGTCTGCGAACCCCGAATGTTCATGCAGGTGTCCGCACCGAGTGTAATTGGATCTGGACAGGGGGCCTTCTTCAGCACAGCCCAACACGTCGCTGCCACGGTCAAACCGCAGCAAACCAGGCTCATCGCCGGGATCAGGCGGCCCCACGGAAGGGGCTTTCCGTTCCTATGCCGTATCGTTCTCATGGGATGACCTCTCTTTGTTGACTTGCTTGGTATTCGGCATTTCTCTTGGACTGCCGCTCCACCACCGGAGGGCAAATAGCAGAACCCCACCCCCTACAACCGCCGATATCAACCACCGGTATAAGGAGAAGTCACGGGGCGGGCTGCCGAAAGGAGGCGCCGTCCCGGGTTCAACCCGCTCCGTGGTCCCATCCTTTCTTACAGCGTAGCTCACGCCGTTCGACCACAGTAAGAATTCGACCAACGGCAGGCTGCCTGCACCAAACTCGGTGGGCCGCCATCCGTGCTGATGCGCGTCATCCAATCCCGCCACCCAGGTCTCCACCACGTTGGTCACACGGACTCCCGGATCGTACGTGTTCCACTC
>RFJD01000572.1 GCA_003695015.1 Verrucomicrobiota bacterium
CTGCCCTACACGATCCTGACCATTGCCGAGGTGCTGTTCTCGACCACCGGCCTCGAGTTCGCCTTCCGCGAGGCCGCCCCCTCGATGAAGAGCATCATCATGGGCTTTTGGACCCTCACGGTCGCGGTGGGCAACCTGTTCGTGACCGTGGTGACCGCCGTTGCCGGCAGCGTGTTGGGCCACGGCGGTTCAGCGCACGACGTGGCCGTCACGCCGCAGATGTTCCTCTTCTATGCGGGGCTGACCTTCCTGGTGGCCATCGCCTTCAGCATCGTCTGCAGCTTCTACCGGTATCGCGATCCCGAGGCCGCCAAGGGCCGGTAAGGCGCCGGCCCGCGGAATCAGCCGGGTCCGCCCGATCGGATTGATCGGCCGGATCGGCTTGGCTCCGGGCTTGCCTTCACCCGGCCGCCGCCTAGCTTCGGCTTGTGCGAGTGTTGTTCATCGGGGACATCGTCGGCCAGCCGGGCCGGCGGGCCGTGCGGGAGCTGGCGCCACGGTTGCGCCGGCAGGAACAGATCGACCTGATCGTGGCCAACGGTGAAAACATGGCCGGCGGCTCGGGACTGACCGCCGCCACCGCCCGGGAGATCTTCGAAGCCGGCGTGGACGTCATCACCACCGGCGATCACGTGTGGGATCACAAGGAAGCGGCGGCTTACCTCCAAGAAGAACAGCGGGTGCTGCGACCGCTGAACTATCCTGCCGGCGCCCCGGGGCACGGATGGGTGGTCATCGAGGTCCCCGGCATCTCGAGCCTCGCGGTCATCAACCTCCAAGGCCGCACCTTCCTGCCGACGCTCGAGGATCCCTTCCGGATGGTCGAGGAGGTCATCACCCAAATGCGCTCGCGGGCCCGGGCCATCCTGGTCGATTTCCATGCCGAGGCCACCTCCGAGAAAGCCGCCCTGGCTTGGATGCTGGACGGCCGGGTCAGCGCCGTCGTCGGCACCCACACCCATGTGCAAACCGCCGACGAAAAAATCCTCCCCGGCGGGACGGCGTTTCTGACCGACGCCGGCTTCACCGGGCCGCATCACAGCGTCATCGGCCGCAAGATCGAGCCGGTGCTCCAGCGTTTCCGCACCGGCCTGCCCCAGCGGTTCGAGGTCGCCAAGGGTGACATCCGCCTCCAGGGTGTGTTGATCGACATCGACGGCGCCACCGGCCGGGCCACCGCCATCCGCCGCGTCAACGAACCGCTCACTTCCGGAGACGATTGACCATGGCCCCCCGCTACACCTCCCAGTGGGACTTCGGCGAACTGTTCCCCGAGGAGGAACTGCGCCGCGTCCTGACGGTCTCCCAACTCACCCTCCAAGTCCGCCAACTGCTCGAGGAACGCATCGGACGGGTGTGGGTCTCCGGCGAAGTCTCGAACCTCCGCGTCCAAGCGTCCGGCCATTGCTACTTCACCTTGAAGGATGCACGGGCCCAGATCGCCTGCGTGCTGTTTCGCGGCCAGGTTTGCCCCGGACGCGATCTGCTCGAGGACAACCGGCAGGTGGTCGTGCAAGGCGACCTGACCGTTTACGAACCGCGCGGCCAGTACCAACTCCGCGTCCTGGCGGTGGAAGTCCAGGGGATGGGCGCCCTCCAACTGGCCTTCGAACGCCTCAAGGCGCGCCTTCAAGCCGAAGGCCTCTTCGCCCCCGAACGCAAACGCCCCCTGCCGCCGCGGCCCCGTTGCCTCGGCATCGTCACCTCGCCCACCGCGGCCGCCTTGCAGGATGTCCTCCACGTGCTGGAACGCCGGTTCCCCGCCCTCGAGCTGATCCTCGCCCCCTGTCGGGTCCAAGGCGAAGGGGCCGCCCAGGAAATCGCCGCCGCCATCGCCGCCCTCAACGAGTGGGCCGCAACCGCCCCGCCCCGCCTGCGGCCCGACCTCATCCTGCTGACCCGCGGGGGCGGCAGCCTCGAGGACCTCTGGGCCTTCAACGAGGAAATCGTCGCCCGCGCCATCGTCGCCTCGAAGCTCCCCGTCGTCTCCGCCGTGGGCCACGAGATCGACTTCACCATCGCGGATTTCGCCGCCGACGTCCGGGCCGCCACCCCCAGCGCCGCGGCCGAGTTGATCACCGAACAACTGGTCGCCGACCGCCGCGCGTTGGAAGAGCTGGCCTGGCGGCTCCGCCAACGGACGCGCGCCGGCGTGGAGACTTGGCGCGATCGCCTCGAGCAGTTGGCCGCCCGCCTCGAACGCGCGCATCCGCGCCGCCAAATCGAGCAATGGAGCCAGCGGGCGGACGAACTCCTGGCCGCCCTCCAACTCGCCGCCCGCAACGGCTGGCGTCACTGGGCCGCCCGCTTTGCCACCGCCCGCGCCCGCTGGCAGGCCGTCCGGCCCGCCGCCCGCCTCCAGGAAGCCCGCCAACGCCTCGACGCGCTCGAGCGCCGCCTCCGTTTCGGCGTCCGCCAATCCCTGCAACACCACCAGGCCGCCCTCGCCCAATTGCGCGGTCGCTGGGAACTCCTCTCCCCCGAGGCCACCCTCGCCCGCGGTTACTCGATCACCCGCGACGCCGCCACCGGCCGGCTCATCCGCTCCGTCAGCCAGATCGAGCCGGGAGCCGAAGTCGAAACCCGCGTGCGGGACGGCCTCTTTCGGAGCACGGTCTCCGGCCCGGTCGATGCCCTCCGGACCCCAACCGACCCCGGCGACGATCAATCGCCCCCCGCCGACGGGCGCGGTTCCCCCTCCGCCCGGTAGTGCAACACCCGCACCGGCTCCATCGTCACCAGACCGCTCTCCATCAACCGGTCCAGTTCCGGCAGAAACGCCTCGATCTTCTCCTTCGCATCGACGATTTCGATCACCACCGGCAGATCCAACGACAACCGCAGGATCCGGGCGGTGTGCAGGCGGGTCGATTTGCCGAAACCCAGGGGCCCCCGCAGCACCGTCGCCCCCGCCAGATGCATTTCGCGCGCCCGCAACACGATCGCCTGATACAACGGCTGGCCGCCCGACCGCACGCTCTCGCTGGTGTAAATGCGCAACAGGACCGCTTCTTCCGGAATCTGCATGATCAGGACCTCCCCCAGTTGAGCCATTGACCGAACACCGCCCCCAGCCAGACCGCCAGCAGGCACAGGACCACCGAACCAACCGCATTCGCGCCGGCCCGGAACCACTCGCCGTCCTGCATCAGGTTGAGCGTCTGCAGGCTGAAGGACGAAAACGTGGTGAACCCGCCGCACATCCCCACCCACAGGAACTCCCGCTGCGCCGGCGGCATCAACCACCGGCCTTCCGGGCCGCCCACCGTCGCCAGCAGCCCGATGATGAACGAGCCCGCCACGTTCACCGTCAACGTCCCCCAAGGAAACGTCTCGCCGAAAGCGCGGGCCACCCAGCCGGAACATCCGAACCGGGCCAACGAACCCAGCGCGCCTCCCAGCGCCACCCACAGCCAATGAGCTTTCATCGCAACTCGAACCGGCCGCCGACGCCACCGCCGGCCATCCGGCGCCGCCACCCTACGAACGGCCCGGCCCGCCCCGCCAGCGCAAACCAACCGGTCCCGAACTCCCGCCGCCGGCCGTCGCTCGTCCCGCCGCCCGCAGCCGCGCCACTCACTTCACCCACTCGAGCACTTTCCGGAACTCGTCGGTCCCCGCCCGCTCCAGCCACTCGAACAGGATCATCTCCACCGACCCTGGCCGGGCCCCTTCGGCCTCCATCCGGGCCAGGCCGAGTTCGCGGTCCCGAACCCGCCGCGAGGCCACCGCGTCGCCCGCCAGCACCACGCCGTAACC
>RFJD01000573.1 GCA_003695015.1 Verrucomicrobiota bacterium
CCGTAACCCTGGTCAAGCGCCGCAGCTAGCGGGATGGGTTATCCGTACCATCCCCACTTCAGCGCCGCGTCGTACATCGCCACGATGTTCTCCGGCGGGATGTCGGCTTGGATGTTGTGGACCTGCTGGAAAACGAAGCCGCCGCCGGGCGTCCAGATGCGGAGCAGCTCATGCACGTGGCGGCGGACCTCGGCGGGCGGGGCGTTGCGGAGGACGTCGCGGGTGTCGCAGCCGCCGCCCCAAAAGGTCAGCCGGTCGCCGAACTCTCGTTTCAAGGTGGCTGGGTCCATGCCGCGACAGGTGATCTGCACCGGGTTGATGGCGTCCAACCCGGCTTCGATGAGGCCGGGCAACAGCTCGTACACCCCGCCGCAGCAGTGGAGCATGATCCGGACGTCCGCCAGCTCCCGGACCCGCTGCCACATGAGCCGCTGGCGCGGGAAAAAGAACTCCCGGTACATGGCGGGCGAGATCTGCGGCCCCTGCTGCATGCCGAGATCGTCGCCGAACAGGATGATGTCGATGCAGGGGCCGACAGCGCCGAGGAAACGCTCGAGGTTGGCCAGGTGCAGCTCGACGGCGCGGTCGAGGAAGGCGTGGGCCCGTCGGGGGTCGCTGGCCAGGAGCAGGAAGAACCGGTCGTTGCGGTAGAGGAACTGCCCCAGCTCGAGCAGGTTGCCGCCGAACAAGCCGATGATGGCGCGGTCGGTGGAGGCGCGGAGCCGGCGGGCGCCCTCGGCCAGCTTGGCCGGGCCGTCGGGGTCTTCGACTTCCGGTCCCGGCGGGGAGGCGATCGCGGTCCACATGCATTCGTCCATGGCCTCGGCCAGGCGATCCAGATCGTCCTTTTCCTCGAAGGGGTACCACGTCTGCTCGAAGTAAAGGCAGCCTTCGGGCATGCGGGCGAGGATGCGGCCCGATTTCGAGCGGAGGACCCAGTCGCCGCCGTGTTTTTCCGGCTTGGCCCAAACCGGCATCAGGCAGGGCGTGCCGTCGGGCAGCTCCCACTCGGTCCACCAGCGATCCTCCCGGGCAAAGGCCCGGCCCAGCTCGATCGTGTCCACCCCGAACCGTTCCAGCACGTCCTCGTCCACGATGGCCAGTTGCTGGACGGGGTCGTACACGCGGATCGGCCGCTCGGGCAGGCCGAGATGACGGCGGAGCCGGGCGTAGGCGAGGGCGTGGATGCCGGAGGAGCGATGCCCGGAGCAATCGATGGGGGTCCGGTCGGGTTCCCGGTGATCCAGTGCGGCCAGAATGCGTTCACGAGAGGTCATGGGCGGAAGACTGTCGGGACCGAGAATAGAGAGGGGAATCGCCCATCACAAGAGAGGTCTTGGCCTCGGTGTGACCGGCCGCGGGGCATTTCGGCTCGCTGGGCTTTGGGGGTCCAAGAGCGCATGTGTTCGGACCAAAAGCGTCCGCTGAACTCCGGCGCCCTGGAGAAAGCGCGCCTCCCGGCACCGGGTCCGTCTCCGAGGGGCAATGAATTCTCCCAAGTTAGGCTTGTTGTACGCCGGCCGCCCTCAACCGGCGGAGGGTGGTTGAATGGGGGGCGGCCTCGTTACCTCGGCCGCTACGGGGTGGGTGGCCGCCGACGTCATGAGGCGGAAAGGCGCGGCGATACGATCACAAACGCCGGGTCGGGGAACCCGACCAACAGGGCGCTGGCGTGGGCGCGCGGTGTGTTGTAGGCCGCCTGCCCTCAGCCGGCGATGTTGCCCGATCCACGCGCCAACGGCGCATCCCAACTCCTGCTCGGGGCAACGGCCCGGGACCGACTAAAAGTCACGGTTTGGGGACAGGTTCCATTACCATGGCACTCACCTGTGACCCACGGGCGTTCATGGGTCACTATCAAGCGGAAGTCCGCAGTTCCAGCATTTCGGGGGGCGAGACCAGTAGCTTGGTGCGCCCGGGCGAAAATGGGCGACGTAGTTTCTCCAGTGGACCACTCGTTGACCACAGTAAGGGCAACGGAAAGTGAGTGTGATGGCTTGAGCAAGGACCAACCACAGCACAAGAGTCGAGATGGTCGCAACGGGCGAATGAAACGCAAGCGCCACTACCAGTAGGAGCAGCCAACCGAAGCACACCCATGCGATCACAGTGACCTTCCATCGTTTGGTCAAACGCATAGGCATCGATTGCACGTTGTTCGTGTCCAGCGACCCGCTCAGACCCCGGCCCCGGGTGGGGCCGACGAGTGATCCGTGGGGTCGCCTTCCCGCGGAGACGCCCCAGCGATGACACCCTGGCCAGCGTGTCTGCGGAGGTCCATTGACCTCCGTTTCGCCGGACTTGTGGACTCCCATGAGCGCATCGGACAGTCCTCGTGTTCCTGATGTGGTTGACGCTCGGTATCATCCTTTTCGGAACCCGGCTGAGCAACTTGAAAAGCGTGGGCGGGGCTCGGGCCGGGTTGCTCCTCGGCCGTTTCTCCGTCCGCTCAAGGTTGGGGCATCATGCGGACTCACCACCAAGAACACGAAGGAGACCAAGCCGGAGCAAGGGCGTTTCGTCTGGGCTGAACGGGGGCCAAGAGTTGGGCGGGTAAGGGAAGCGGCTCTCCATGGTCGCCCCAAGGCTCCACTGCTGGTGCCGGTCCGCACGGAGCCGGCTTCAGAGATGGTCGCGGCACCCGGGATGCCGGGCTGGGTTGGCGGCCCCGATCGGGCAAAGCCAGGAAGACCGGAAAGTGACCGTCTGCTGCATCGAACAGACATGGGCGAACAGACACGCCAGCGCCGGGTACAACAGCGCCACAGCGGATTGTCTCTTGCCGTGAGAGCTCATGGTTGGGGGGAGGCTCGAAACCGCGGAAGAGTTGGCTGGCTTGGCGTCGTCGCGCCGGGAATCCTTGCTGGTCACCGCCGGTGATGGCTCTTCCGCGGGCATGGCGCCAGCGTGGGCCGCAGTCGGGGGGAGCGTGAACCGGTTGCCGGCCATCGCCGGCTTTCGTGGGAAGACGGCGATATCCGGAGGGATTGGGCACGGGTGCCAAGGCGGTGTCGTGGCCGAGCGATGGGTCGCGGCCGGCCGGGCGCGGGAGGTGTCGATTTGCGCCGGCCCGGTTCGTGCCGGATAATCCGCGCCATGGACAACGCAGGACAGGCCCGTGCAA
>RFJD01000016.1 GCA_003695015.1 Verrucomicrobiota bacterium
ATCTCGACCGTGTCCTCGCCGGTGTAGGAATGCGGCTTGCGAAAGACGGCCACCAACACCTCGTCCGCCGTCCGGCCGTCGTGGACGATCCGGCCGTACAACAACCGGTGGCTCGGACAGTCGGAGGGCTTGCGATGCGCACGGCCCAGCGGCTCGAAGCAACGGTCCGTCACCGCGAAAGCCTGCGGGCCGGAGACCCGGATGACGGCCAGGCCGGCCTCGCCGGGCGGGGTGCAGAGGGCGGCAATGGTGTCCTGCGGCGAACTCATGCCTCCGGAGCGGCGGAGCGGGCGGCGGCTCGTTCGAGCCAGAGCCGCGCTTTCTGGTAACTGCGCATGGCCAGGTAATGGCGCAGGTCCCGGGGCGTTTCCGGGCCGAGTCGGGCGGCCAGACTTTCGATTCGGGCGAAGCGTTCGGCCAAGTCGGCCGGTTGCCCGGCGGCGACCTGTTGGACGGCGGCTTCCAAGGCCCGGAGCGCGGCGAGCAGTTCGTTTTCGATGGCGGTCATGATGCGGTGGCGCGCGAACCGGCGGGCGAGGCGGTTCCCGGCTGCGGGCGACCGGTTCACTGGCCGGCGCCGGAACCGGCCTCGGCGGGGGCGGCGTTGGTGGCGCCCTCGGTTGGCGGCGGCTTGACGATGACCTCCTCGGGCGGGCGGTTGGTGATGCCGAATTCGGCGGGCAGGCCCAGGGCCGTCTTCAGCCGGGCGGCCAGCTCCGGCACCATGCCTTTCTTGGGGTCGAGCAGATCCAGCAGGACCGTGCGACGCAGGTCTTCGAACGGCGGAAGCCCGACGCGTTGCACGGTCTTCGGGTCGTCGCTGATCTTCCGGGTGTAACGCTCGTACATCTTCCGGGCGATGAGCATGTTGCCGGTGGCCAAATCATCTTGGCCGGTGGCCAGGTAGTAGAAGGAACGGGCGATGGCGCCGGTGATGTTCGAGATGGTCCGGTCCATGCTCGTCTCGCCGGCATCCTCCTCGATGCGGGACAGGGCATAGTCGTCCAGACTCCCCTCCGGCGCCTTGTCCGGGTACTTCTGCTTGAGGTAGTTGAACCAACGCTCGGCTTCCTTGAGCCGGGCATGGACGTAGAGGAAGTAAACCGCGTCGAGGAGGAAATTCTTGTGCGCGATGGCGATGTGGTCCCGCATCTTTTCGTCCTCCTCCATCATTTCCTCGTAGGCGGCATTCGCGTTGTCGATGAGGTCGAGGTTGGGGCCGAACTCGACGGTGTGGTTCCACTCCAGCTCGATGAGCCGGCCGCGGTAGAAGGCCAGTTGCATGGACTGGTAGATCATGCGGCGCAGTTTGATGAGCTGGTCCTTGGTGCGGGCCTCCTTCATCCCTTTCATGGCCCAGTAGATGGCCGTGCTCTCCGGCAGCCGCCACTCGAGCGGGCCGTATTTCTCATCGACCTCCTTCATCAACGCGGGGTCCATCTTGAACTCTTCCCGCAGGCGCTTGGCGCGCCGGGCCCATTCCTCGTCGGGCGGGTTGATGAGCTTGTCGAAATCGGGGCGGCCGCTGCCCAGCACCTCCTGCATCATCGAGGCCCAGCGGGATTTGTAGTAGAGGTGGGCGTCGTCGAGGTTCTGGCCGAGCTTGTGCTGAAAATGCCACCCCAGCTCCCGGTAGATTTCGACCTCGTGGGGGTTGTATTTCAGCGCCTCGTCGCGCAGGAGCTGGATGCCGGCATAGACCCAGTGCCAGCGCTCGGCCGGCTCGCTGAACTTGATCGAGATGTTGTAGGACATGTTCCACGCCGAGACCACCCAGACCGTTGGGATGTAGGGGGTGAGCTTGGTGATCCAGTCGTGGAGCTGGATCATCTCGAAGTAGCGCCCCTGGTCCTGCATCTCCATGGCGCGGACCCACAGGGCGTTGGCGATGAGGCCGCGGAAACCGCCCAGCACGACGGTGGTGAACACCAGCAGCGGCGGGGCGTTCTTGAGCGGCTCGGTGCGGGTGAGCCCCAGCTCGCCGCGCGTCCGGTTCAGGGAGCGTTGCATCTGGAACGAGCCGGTGAACAACGCCACCGCCAGGACGACCAGCACTGCCTTCGACCAACGGGATTGTCCAAAGCCCTCGTTCATGCCGTCCGCTCAGGTCTGGTTTTGGGCCGCCGCCAGCTCGCGCCGTTCCAACAGGGCGATGCCGGTCAGCGCGAACAGCCCGCCCATCAGGAGGACGATCTGCCCGACGGCCCGCAGCAACGTGCCCCAACTGACGGTCCGTCCGGTGCTCAGGTTCTGGATGGGCGAGAAATCGCGCACCAGGTTCACCACCCACAGCAGGGCTTTGAAGAAGGCCACCGAGGCGGTGTCGAACAGGTTGGGCTGGTCCACCCGCCCGGTCTCCGGGTTCACCCCGAGGATGGTGCCCTGCTCGATGACCGAGCGCATGGTGCCGGTCGAGAAGGCCACGATCAGCAATCCCAGGGAAACGAACGCCGCCACGGGGAAGGAGAGCCGGCTGGCGGTGGCCAGCCCCAACGCCGCCAAAAGCGCCAACCAGCAGGCCAGGATACCCAGACCGCGGATGTAGTTGGGCGTGAAATCGCCTTCCCGGTAAAGCAGCTCGAAGCCGTCTTCGAATTGGAACAGCAGCCCTTTTTGGTTCGGGTTGAACATCTGGATCGTCAGCGTGCCGTCCTTGCCGATCAGGCCGGGCTGGAGCCGGATTTCATGGAACGACTCGGGCGCCAGGCTCAGCGTCTCGCGCTGGTTGACCGGTCCCTCCGGCGGGCCGAACAACCACTGGGTCTGGTAGGTGCGGTAGGTGCCGGTCCGGTCCGCCGTGTAGAACCGGATCCGCAGGAACAGAGGCTGGTCCCGGAGCCGTTCCGCCCGCTCGCCGAGGTTGATCGTCCAGGTCCGGACCCAACCCGGGCGAACCACTTGGTACTGGGTCTTGACCGCCTCCTCGATGAGCCGGCGCAGTTCGCGCAGGTCCACCCCTGTCATGTCGGTCTCTTTGAGCCGTTCCTGCATGATGCGCTCGACCTCACCCTGGATGTCGGGCATGGGCGGCTTGATCGAGCCGCGGGCGACGAAAACCTCGTTGCGCAGGGTGGCCTGTTCCTCGGGCGGCAGGCGCCTGGCCCGCCATTGGAGCTGGACGTGGATGACCACCGCGGCCACCACCAGCCAGAGCAGGTTGACCATCATGATCCCGAGCCACTTGCCCACCCAGACCTTCCAGCGGCCGACCGGTTTGACGTCCACCAACTGGAGCTGGCACTCCTCGATGTCCCGCGCCAGGGTGCCGCAGGCCAGCCAGAGGGTGGTGATGCCGAGAATCGTCACCGTCAGTCCCAGCGTGTAGGTCAGCACGATCTGGGTCATGCCCTCGGCCGTGCCGTCGTCCTTGATGACAGCCGGCAGCAGGACGACTCCGCCGACCAGAATCGCGCTCAACAGCGGCACCAGCCGGAACCGAAAGGCCGCCTTGAAGGTCAATCGGGCGATGGCCAGAAGCGATTGCATCGCGGGGAAACAGCCGGGCGAACGTCAGCTCAGGAACCTTCCGGCTTCTTATCGGAGGATTCCTCTTCCGGTTTTTCCTCGGTCTCGAGCAATTGCGCCAGTTTCTCGTTGGCTTCGTCGAGATCGGCGGCGGGCGGGGTTTCGATCGCCGGTTCAGGGGCGGGCGGTTCCTCCGCGCCTTCCAACAATTCCTCGAGCCGTTCCTCGTCCACTGCGGCTTCGGGTTCCGCGGTTTCGGTGGTCTTGGCCTCCTCGGGTTCCGGCTCCTCCTGGGTGAGCCGTTCGAGGATCTTGTCAGGGGTGCGCTCCTCC
>RFJD01000574.1 GCA_003695015.1 Verrucomicrobiota bacterium
ATCATCGCCGATGGCCCGTCCACCGAGCTGGGCGAGCTGGCGCTGGGGCGCAATGTGCTCGTCGCCTTCATGCCGTGGAACGGCTACAACTTCGAGGATGCCATCCTCATAAGCGAGCGCATCGTCCGCGACGACGTGTACACCTCGATCCACATCGAGGAGTTCGAGGTCAACGCCCGCGACACCAAGCTGGGCCCCGAGGAGATCACCCGGGACATCCCCAACCTGGGCGAGGAAGCCCTCAAGAACCTGGGGTTGGACGGCGTGATCCGCGTCGGCGCCGAGGTCAAGCCGGGCGACATCCTCGTCGGCAAGATCACCCCCAAGAGCGAAACCGAGCTGGCGCCCGAGGAACGCCTCCTGCGGGCCATCTTCGGCGAGAAGGCCGCCGACGTGAAGGACACCTCCCTCAAGGTGCCCTCCGGCACCTACGGGATTGTCATGGACGTCAAGGTCTCCTCGAAGAAGGATCCCGAGAAGGAGAAGGAAAAGAGCGCCCGGGACGCCCGCAAACAGGCCAAGGAGCTCGAGAAGGAATACGAGGGCAAACGCGAGGAACTTTTCGAGCAACTCACCGAGGCCCTCAGCAACATCCTGCTGGGCGAGAAGATCCCGCTGGACGTGGTCAACCGCGAGACCGGCGAGATCATCATCCCCGCCAACCGCAAGATCACCAAGACCCTCCTGCGCAAGCTGGCGCGGGCCTACGATCGGATCGAGATCGACCCCTCGCCCATCCGCAACAAGATCAACGAGATCATCGGCAACTACGAGCGGCGCTTCAAGGACCTCGAAGAGGAGTACGCCGAACAGAAGGAGCGCGTCGAGGCCGGCGAGGAGGTGGACACCGGCGTCATCAAGTCCGTCAAGGTGTACATCGCCTCCAAGCGCAAGCTTTCGGTGGGTGACAAGATGGCCGGCCGTCACGGCAACAAGGGTGTGGTGGCCAAGATCGTCCCCATCGAGGACATGCCCTTCCTGGCCGACGGCACGCCGGTGGACATCGTGCTCAACCCCTTGGGCGTGCCTTCGCGCATGAACGTCGGTCAGGTGCTCGAAACCCACCTCGGCTGGGCCGCCAAGATGCTCGGCCTGCACTTCGCCACCCCGGTCTTCGACGGCATCAAGGAGGAACAAATCTTCGACTTCGTCCGCCAGGCCAATGCCGAGGCCGAGAAACGCGGCGAGAAGCCGCTCATCAATCCGGAGACCGGCAAGACGATCCTCTACGACGGCCGCACCGGCGAGCCGTTCGAGCAGGAGGTCGTCGTCGGCTACATCTACATGATGAAGCTCGGCCATCTGGTGGCCGACAAGATCCACGCCCGTGCCGTCGGCCCCTACTCCTTGGTCACCCAGCAGCCCTTGGGCGGCAAGGCGCAGTACGGCGGTCAGCGCTTCGGCGAAATGGAGGTCTGGGCGCTCGAGGCCTACGGTGCCGCCTACATGCTCCAGGAGCTCCTGACCGTCAAATCCGACGACGTCCAGGGCCGCACCCGCATTTACGAGAGCATCGTCAAGGGCGACAACTGCCTCGAAGCCGGCATCCCCGAATCGTTCAACGTCCTGGTCAAGGAGATGCAGTCCCTCGGCCTGGATGTCACGGTGGGCTTCAACAAGCCCAGTGAAGAAACCGACACCGCCAAGGCCCGCAAGGCCCTCGGCCTGCTCTAGGCCCGGCCCTCCGTTCCCTGCGGCCAGCCCCCCATCTGAACCGTTTCCATCCCGCCATGAACTCGAAAGAAACCGCGCGCGAACTGCTCGGTCTCGACAAGGTCAACCTCGTCGATTACGTCGCCATCGGGGTGGCCTCCCCGGAGACCATCCGCTCCTGGTCGAAGGGCGAGGTCAAGAACCCCGAGACCATCAACTACCGGACCTTCAAGCCCGAGAAAGGCGGGCTGTTCTGCGAGCGCATCTTCGGTCCCGTCAAGGACTGGGAATGCTCCTGCGGCAAGTACAAGCGCATCAAACACCGCGGCGTGATCTGCGACCGCTGCGGCGTCGAGGTCACCCTCTCCCGCGTCCGTCGCGAACGGATGGGGCACATCGACCTGGCGGTGCCGGTCTCCCACATCTGGTTCTTCAAGTGCATGCCCTCCCGCATCGGCCTGATGCTGGACATGACCGCCCGCAACCTCGAACGGGTCATCTACTACGAGGACTACATGGTCATCGACCCGGGCGACACCCCGCTCAAGAAGCATGACCTGCTCACCGAGGAGCAGTACCGCGAAGCCCGGCAGACCTACGGTCCGGACAGCTTCGTGGCCAAGATGGGCGCCGAGGCCGTGCGCGAAGCCCTGGCCCGCATCGACCTCGAGGCCGGCATCGCCGAGCTCCAGCAGCAGATGCAGGAGACCCGGAGCAAGCAGATCCGCAAGAAGCTGGCCAAGCGCATCAAGCTCTTCCAAGGCTTCCTCCAGTCCAACACCCGGCCCGAGTGGATGATCCTCACCGTTCTGCCGGTCATCCCGCCGGACCTCCGCCCGTTGGTGCCGCTGGAAGGCGGCCGGTTCGCCACCTCCGACCTCAACGACCTCTACCGCCGGGTCATCAACCGCAACAACCGGCTCAAGAACCTCCTCCAGCTCAAGACCCCCGAGGTCATTGTCCGCAACGAGAAGCGGATGCTGCAGGAGGCGGTGGACGCCCTCTTCGACAACGGCCGCCACGGCCGCCCGGTCACCGGCGCCGGCAACCGCCCGCTCAAGTCCCTCAGCGACATGCTCAAGGGCAAGAGCGGCCGCTTCCGCCAGAACCTCTTGGGCAAGCGCGTGGACTACTCCGGCCGCTCGGTCATCGTCATCGGGCCCGAACTCAAGCTCCACCAGTGCGGTCTGCCCAAGAAGATGGCCCTGGTGCTGTTCGAGCCGTTCATCATCCGCCGGCTCAAGGAGCTGGGCTACGTCCACACCGTCCGTTCCGCCAAGAAACTCATCGAGCGGCAGGTCCCGGAAGTCTGGGACATCCTCGAAGAGGTCACCAAGGGCCATCCGGTCCTGCTCAACCGCGCCCCCACGCTGCACCGGCTCTCCATCCAGGCCTTCGAGCCGGTGCTCATCGAGGGTGAGGCGATTCGCATCCACCCGCTGGTCTGCACCGCTTACAACGCCGACTTCGACGGCGACCAGATGGCCGTCCACGTGCCGCTTTCCATCGAGGCCCAGATGGAGGCCCGGTTGCTGATGATGGCGCCCAACAACATCTTCAGCCCCTCCAGCGGCCGGCCCATCATGACGCCCACCCAGGACATCGCCTTGGGCGCCTACTACCTCACCGCCGAGCCGCGCGAGCCCCTCGTCGAAGGCCAGCGGCTGCCCCTGTTCGCCAACCGCGACGAGGTGCTCTTCGCTTACGCCGAGGGCGACCTTCGGACCCACTCCCGCATCCGGTTGGCCAATCCGGACCGCGGCCGCCAGACCCCGTTCGGCGATCCGGACCAGACCTTCATCACCACCACCGTCGGCCGGGTGATCTTCAACGAGATCTGGCCGCCGGAACTGGGCTTCGTCAACCGGGTGGTCAACAAGAACTTCCTCGGGGACCTGATCTGGCAGTGCTACAAGACCGCC
>RFJD01000120.1 GCA_003695015.1 Verrucomicrobiota bacterium
CCTCCCAAGCCTCACGGCTCGAGGGCGGGACGAACGGGAAATAGCCGTTGAGGTCCTTGAGCGGCCCCAGCCGGGCATCGGGCGGCCGTTCGCCACGGGGCAGAACGCGCAAGGGGGCGGCGCGGCCGGTCGCGAAGCCGACACACAGGAGAATTCCGATTCCCAGCCAGTGGGAAATCCGGCGCAGTCCAGAGCGCGGCGCGTTCATGGCCCCGGATGATAGCCGCGCGGCCCCAAGGCCGGAAGCGTGAAGGTCCGCCGGCGCGGGAAGATCCTCCGGGCTGCCGGGCCTTGGCCGCTCCCCAAAAACGAAAGCCGCCCGAGGCCGGGCGGCGTCGAAACGTGGCGGGGAAAGGGACGCTTCCTCGCCGGTGGCTCAAGGCCGGGGCCCGGGAGCGTTGGTCGTCGGTTCGGCAGGTTCCGGCGGACGGGGCGACGGCGGAGGCTGATCCGGCGGGGGTTCGGCCGGTCCGAAGCCCGGCTTGCCGCCCTCGCGCTCATGGGGCCGGAATCCCCCGCCTCGCCAGCCGCCGCCGCGCCGGGGCCCGTGCTTGAACATGGCCTCGAGCTTGGCCTGCTGCTCGGGGGTCAGGATCTCCTTCATGGCCTCGCGCGTGCGGGTTATTTCCTTGTCGGCCTCGGGTTTGATGGTCTCCCAGAGCTGGCGCATGCGCTCCTGGGACTCCTTCATGAGGGCGTTGATCCGGCTGGCTTGTTCCGGGGTGAGTTTCAACTCCTGGGTCAGGCGGTCGATGAAACTCATGCGCTGGCGGTCCCACGGGGGCGGTGGGCCGGGCCGGCGCTCCGCCGGATTGGCCGCCGCCGGGGTGGCGGAACGCTCACTCAGCAAACGCTGGCCCATCATCCCCGACAGGACGCCTGCCAGGAACAGCACCAACGCCGCGCCAATCGCCTTCCAGCGCATCACCAGGAATCGTAGTCGATGGCCGCGAAGACCACGTTCTGGAACTGTTCGTCCAAGGAAGAGGTGTTGTTGACCCCGGTGGAATCCACGGACAGGACGGCCAGAGCACTCAGCAGAACGGTAAGCGCCAGGCACGGCACGGCGGCCTGCCAAAGCCAGCGGGCCCAGAGGGCCCAGCCCTCCGGCGCGACGCGCTCGCGCAGCCGGGCCATGACCCGGTGCTCGAAGCCGTACGGCACCCGGTCGTCCTCCGGGAGGTTCCGGGCGGCGGCGAGCAGTTTTTTCTCGAGTTCGGCCAGTTTCATGGCGCTTGCATCAGCAGACGGGAGCATTAAAGCCCCGGTTACAGGTACTTGTCACGCGCAAGGCGTTCCAGATGACGCCGCATTTCGGCCCGGGCCCGGAAGGCCCGGACCTTGACCAGGGAGACCGACCAGCCGGTCAGTGCGGCGATCTCCTTCACGCTGCGTCCTTCGATCTCCAACAGGGTGATCACCAGGCGGGCCGGCGGGGAGAGCATGTCCAACAGCTTGCGCACCAGTGTCTTGGCGGCTTCCTCGTCGTCCCGGGTGCTCTCCGGCGCCGCCAGGGTCCGCTCGATCCAGTCGTTTTCCTCGGTGGTCAACTCGGTGAAAGTCGATTCCTGCGACCGCTGGTGGCGCCGCAGGTGGTCGTAGCAGGTCCGCACCGCCAGCCGCATCAACCAGTGCTCGAAGGGGGCGTCGCCCCGGAAGCTGTTCAGTTTCTGGTAAGCCTTGATGAAAACCTCCTGGACGATGTCGGCCACCTCGTCCTCCCGGCGGGCGTACCGGCGGGCGGTGGCGAACACCCGGGCCTGGTACTTCCGAACCAGAGGCTCGAAGCTGGCTTCGTCCCCGTTGCGCACACGGGCGATCAGCTCGGCATCCGTGATTTCTGACGCTGGTTCGCTCTGGCGCTCCACACTTCGATCCCCGGATTGCAAAGGGGAAGACCAACCCCTCAGGGCCGGCCTTCCCCCCGCGTAACCCGTCGAGTCAACCCGCCGGGGGCCTGTCGCTTCCCCGGCTCCGCATAGATGCACACCTGGTTGTGACACAGGTGAGACCCAACCTGTCTGTTGGCACCACTACCGCAGTCCCGGAGGACCCTTCGTGGCTCCGGCAACCGCCGGCCGCCTCGGAAGGCTGCGCCGGCCGTTGCCGTAATCCTGTTGACGCCGGGACGCCGGTTTCGGTTACGAGTTCTCGCACGGCTCAGGATGGGTTGGGCCGTCCCATCCACCATGGTGTGGCGGCAAACCAGACCACCATGCTGACCCACATCCACCGGTGGACGCCCGGCAGGTCCAACCCGCCGGCCAGATACACGGCCGAGGGCAACACCGTGCCCACAAAGGCCGCTCCCGAAATGACTTGCAGCAAACGTCGCATGATTCACGCCTCCGCCACCGGCGCCACCGCCGGACGGCCCGGCAGCAGCCGGCTCAAGCCGATGTACAGTCCCGCCGCGACGAACCATCCCGGCAGGCTGACGAAATAGATCTGCACACTCCCGCGAAGCACCAGCCAAGTGCAGACGCCCAAGGTCACCAGCCAGGCGGCGCCGGCAGCCCAGTTGGTCCGTCCGCCGGTCCGCTCCGCGTAGTTCGGCTCGAACCCCAAACGCCGCGCCAGCCAGAAATCGACGAAGATCACCGCCCCCATTGGCATCAGGATCATCCCGTACAGGGCCACGAAATCCAGCAGCTTCATCACCACGGCCGGGAACAAGGCGGCCAGGGTCGTGACCATCCCAGTGGCCAGGGTCACTTTGAACCGGGAAACCCGCGGGACGATGGCTTGGAAAGCGAGCCCCGCCCGGTAGAGGGTGGGATTGGCTGTGGTCCAGCCGGCGACGATCACGCAAACCGCCCCGGCCACGCCACAGGCGGCGTAGGCCAGCGGGCCCGGCAAGGGCGCCGGAAGGGTTCCGGCGGCATCGGCGGCGCGGATCGCCTCCGGGGTCACCAGACCGGCCTCATGGAGCTGAAAGGCATAGAGCATCGAGGCCGAAAGCCACGCC
>RFJD01000121.1 GCA_003695015.1 Verrucomicrobiota bacterium
CCCCAGTCCACCGTCGAGAACTCGTTGAGGATGAGCGGGCGCCGGTAGGTGTCGTGGATCGACCGGAGCCAGTCGATGAACCAGTCGGGGTTGCCGCCGGCCGGGCTGCCGTACCAGTGGACGGCCATGTAATCGACCCGATACCCGCGCTCATCCGCCGCCTGCCGCATGAAGTCGCGGATCCAGGAGCCGTAGGTGGCCGGGGCGGGCGAGGCCAGCGGGACGTGGAGGCGTTCCAGCCGCGGCCAGAGGGCAACGGCCTGGGCCACGGTCATGTTGGCTTGGTCGGTGTGGTCGGGCTCGTTGAACGCGAAGTGGTGGTCGGGCCGGACGCGGGAGTTGTAAAAGACGTACTTCCAAGGGATGCGGTTCCAGCCGGGCCACCAGGCGTTTTGTTGGACGGGAAACTGCCAGCCGCCGTTGGGAAGCGTGCCGTCGTCGCCGTTCCAGTTGTAGCCCCAGGCCGGCTGGAACAGGGTGGCCAGCTTCAGCCAACCGGCGATGCCCTTTTTCGGAAAGTGGGTTTCCTTGAACAGGCCCCAACGCTGCGCGGAAGAGGCGCTCGCGGGTCTCTGCGTGACACGCGGCTCGCCGGTGGTTTCATCCACGCCCAGTTCGAGCGCCAGGCCGGAGAAGGCGTTGAGAATCCTCCAGTTGCCGCCCACCGGGACCAGCCGCCAGTTCTGATGCGCCAGACCGGTGTAGGGCAGCTCGATCACTTCCGAACCGGGCGCGTCATCCAGCACGGTCAGGCTCGCCCCGGTGGCCCGGTTGCGAAAGCGGAAGGTGTCGGTGCCGATGTTCCACAGGACCTGGTACTGGACCGACTCGTCATGGTCATTCCAACCGGCCGCGGTGAGCCGGCGGCTTGGCAGGCTGCGCAACACCCGCGGCGGTGACGGCGGGACGACCAGCCGGTGGTAGTGGTCGTCGAAGTCGGTGAATTTCCACTCCGGGCGAACGCCTGCATCCACGCCTTCGCCGGGCGCCGGTGCGCGGCCGCCGTTCTCCATCAGCAACACCAGCTCCGAGAGGTGTTTCCGCCCGCCTCCCGGCGCGACGTAGCGCACGCGCGAGGTCACGACGAACCGGTCGAAGTTCAGCGGCACCACGGTGTGGTGGTTGTTGGTCACGCTGGCGCCCGGGATGTCGGCCCACGTGCCGTTGGCGTCGTATTGCAGGCGGAAGGCGGCATCCGGCGGCGAATCCCCCCAGCCGGTGTAAACCACGGCGGAACCGATCCAAAACCGGTCGGGCAACCGGACCTCGAGCCAGTCGTCCTGCGGATCGTCCGCCGAGACCCACTCGCTTTCGCCGCGCAGGAAACCGTCCACGGCGCGGTTGGCGAACCCGCCGGGTTCCATCGAACTGGCGTCCACGTCCGCCTCCCAGGCGAGGTTCACCTGCACGCCAATGGCCGGGACATAAGCCTCCGGAGCCGCCGGCGGCAACAGGGCCCATTCCCGCACCACCACCGCGCCGGGGCCCTCGGCCACGAGGCGGAACCGCATCGCCCGCACCGGCTCGGTGAACACCACGGTGCGCTCCGTCTCGAGGTTGTCGGCCACCGCCGACCCGGCCACCACGTTCCAGCCGCCGGTCTCCAAAGCTTCGAGGTGAAAGGCCCGCAACGGGGTCCGCCCGTTGTTTCCGCTGTGGATCTGCGCGGCCCCGACGGTCACCGGAAACGGAAAACGCACCTCGAGCCAGTGAGGCCCCGCCCCGGCGGCCGGCATCCAGGCGCTGTCGGGCCGGGCGATGCCGTCGGTGGCCCGCCATGGCTCGGCGCCGTCGGCATGCGAACTGGCGGAAGTGGCTTGGAAACGGGCGAGATTGACGAGGTTGGCAGCCGGAACGGCCGGCATCAGCAAGGCCGCGACCAGCAGAGCCGCCCCGCCCGGCCACACGCAACGGCAACGGCTTGCTTCGGTTGATCGTCCAGCTTTCATGGCGGTTCATTGCCCGGATGCCGCGAAAGCCACCCCGGCCGCGCGGTCCATCCCGCGGCCCCAAGCAGCGGACTTCATGCCAAAAGCCGGCTCGAACCGCCGGTCCGCTGCTCAGTCGCGTTTCCGGCCCGTGACCCGCCGCGCCAACCGCCGTGCCGCCCGGCCGATCGAGACCACCAGTTCCGGCGGCGCCAGGGGAATCGCCTCGCCGCCCCAGCTCAGGATCCATCGCTCGATCTCGACCAAGCTCGAAAGCCGCAGGCGCAACTCGACGCCGCCGTCCGGCAGCTCCTTCAGTTGCTGCGAGGCATGCCAGCGTTTTTCCCGGATGTAGTCCGCCACCTGCGCGGTGAAACGCACCCGGACGTCGAAGGCGCCTTGGGCCGAGTGGACGCCGAAGCTGTCGCGCAATTCCCGTTCGAGCGAAAACCGTTCCGGCCGGGGGAACGTTTCGCCGGTGGGCTCGGCTTGTTGTACACGGGAGGGCACGAACGTGCGGACCGCCTGGCGCAGGTGATCGTAGGCGAACAGGTACCACTCGCCGTTGATGTTGGCGAGGTGCCAGGGATCGATCACGCGCCATTCGGGCCGCGCCGCGCGCGGCTTGCGGTAGAGGATGCGCAACCGGCGGCGGCCGGCCACGGCCTGGGCGAGGCGGTTGAAGATTTCGAGGTTCCAGACCGGCTCGGCGCTGTGACGGAAGGAGACGGTTTGCTCCCAGTCGGCCCAATGCACCGAGATGGAATCCGGCAGGCTGGCCGCCATCTTGCGGAGGGCGCTCATCAGCGGCTTCTCGAACACCGTGCCGCGATAGGCCTCGACCGCCTTCTCGGCCACCAGCAACGCGAATAGCTCGCCCTCGGTGATCTGCAGCGCCGGGAAGGAACTGACGTCCTCGGTGTAGTAATAGCCCCAGCGCTGCGGATCGTACGCGATGGGCAGGTTGAGCCGGTCCCGCATGAAAGCCAGGTCGCGGTGAACGGTCTTGGCGCAGACCTCCAGTTCCCGCGCGATCTGGTTGGCGCTGGGATGCCGGCCTTCCTTCAGGAGCAGATGGATCCGCTGCATCCGCTCCAAGGGCGGACGCACGGTGGGACCGGTCGTCCCGGCGGATCGGGAGGCGGCAACCGTGCGGCGGCGGGGGCGCGACCGGGCCATGGCGCCGGCGGACGCAGGATTACCTCAATTTGGCGAGCAGCTCCGCGTTGGTCTTGTATTTGCGCAACGCGTTCTGGAGGGTCTCCATCGCCTCGACCGGGTTGAGGTCGATCATCATCCGGCGCAGCTTGCGCACCGCTTCGATCTGGTCGGGCGGGAAGAGTTTTTCCTCCTTGCGGGTGCCGCTCTTGGGAATGTCGATTGCCGGGAAGAGGCGCCGGTCGGACAGCTTGCGATCCAGGACCAGCTCCATGTTGCCGGTGCCCTTGAACTCTTGGAAGATCAGTTCGTCCATCCGGCTGCCGGTGTCCACCAGCGCGGTGGCGACGATGGTCAGCGAACCGGCCTCCTCGGTCTTGCGCGCGGCGGCGAAGATACGGCGCGGGATTTCCAGCGCCCGGGCGTCCACGCCGCCGGTCATCGTCCGGCCGCTGCCGCCGTGGACGCTGTTGTAGGCGCGGGCCACGCGGGTGATCGAGTCCAGCAGCACGAAGACGTCCTTGCCGGCCTCGACCATCCGGCGGCAGCGCTCGATCATGAAACGCGAGAGCCGGACGTGGGTTTCGAGATCCTGGTCGTTTGAGGAGGCGACCACCTCGGCCTTGACGGAGCGCTGGAAGTCGGTGACCTCCTCGGGCCGTTCGTCGATCAGCAGCACCATCACATGCACCTCGGGGTGGTTGGTGGTGATCGCGTTGGCAATCTGCTTGAGGATGGTGGTCTTGCCGGTGCGCGGCGGAGCCACGATGAGGCCGCGCGTGCCCTTGCCGATGGGCGTGACCAGGTCGATCAACCGCGTCTCGATCAGGTCCGGATCGGTCTCGAGGTTGAACTTCTCGTACGGATCGATGGTGGTGAGGTTCTCGAACCGCATCGAGTTGGCATACTCTTGGAAGGGCATGCCGTTGACCTCGAGGACCTCCCGGCACTGCGGGCTGGTGCCGCGATGGGGCGGCTGCAGGGTGCATTTGACGTGGCAGCCTTCCCGGAGGAAGCAGCGTTTGATCGTGTCCGGCGTCACGAACACGTCCGTCGGCTTGGGATGGAAATGCTGCTCGGGCGTCCGCAAGAAGCCGAAGCCCTTGTCGGAAATCTCGAGGTAACCCTCGCCGAATTCCGGAAGCGCCATTTTCTGCCGTTGCTGCTGATGCTGCCTTTGAGGTTGCGGGCTGCCGTCAGCGACGGCCACAGCCTGTCCGCCGCCATTGCTCTGACGGTTGCCGTTTCGATTCCTGTTTCGCCTGCGCGAACTCATAGCTTGTGTGTGTCACCCCTCGTGAACAACGGGGTTTTGGATCCTTGAATCGTTGAGAAAACCACCGGACCGAAGGGGTTCAACGAACCAGAAAGGCACCGGATAGTTGGTCCAAAGACGCGGCTATTTACGCACAACCCGCCCACGATGCAACCCTTTTTCTGCGCCCGGCCCATCATCGGCTCTCATTTCCCCCCTGCCGGGTCACCGCCCGCCGGTGCCGCCGCCCGCCTCCGGCGGCCGCGACGTTCACGATCCCGCGCCAGCAAGTCGTCCAGCAACGCCGCGCCAACCAGCTCCTCTTCCACGCCGAACTGCGCCCTCAACCGCCGCAACCGCCCGGGACCGGCCGCGTAAAAACGCCGGAGTCGCTCGATCCGCTCCTCGCGCCAACGCTGCTCGAAAAGGCACTCCGCCGGCGCCAGCGAAGCCACCAGGCGATCCACCACCCCGTCGCCTTCACCGCGGAAGAACAAGACCAACGGCTCGAACCAATTCCCGGCGCCGGCGGCCTGAAACCGGCGGCAGCGTCCGCTCCGGCCCGGACGCCTCCTCCCGCACAGCGGCGGCGCATGAGCGGGATCGAACACCGCCTCCAGCAATTCGCCCAACGCCGCCACCGCCCGGACAACCCCGGGCGGAAAAGCGCCGAACCGCAGCCGTTCACCCAATGGCTCCGGCGCCGTCGAAGCCGGCGCGTCGAACAACGGCAATTGCCGGGTCGAATCCCCCCGCGCCCTTGCCGCCCCTTCCGGAACCGGCCGGACCACCGCGATTTCCAAGCAATCCACCCCGGCGGCCAGTTCCACAAAGGCGTTGGCCTGGGGCCAGGTGTTGAGGCGGTTGAAGCGCGGCCGGTGCTCCCGCAACAACTGGTTCTCCCGCAGCACGGCCTGTTCGGCGTCCGCATGCACTTCGTAGGTGATGCGGCGCACCGCATGCACCAGGCGGCGGGTCTTGCGCGAGGCCCCTTCGAGGAAACGGTAACTGTTCAGACGCTGGCGCAGGTCCACCGCCTTGCCGACGTAGAGGAGGACGCCGTCCCCGTCCCACATGAGATAGACGCCGGGCTGCCGCGGGAGGCGGAGAAAAAACTCGCGGCCGAGCCGCTCCTCCAGCGGCCGCGGCCAGGGCAGCAGGCGCAGTTGCCGGGGCGGATGCCCGGCCGGGGCGGGACCCGCGGCCGTCATGAGTCCTTCGGCTTCAGGTTCATCTTGGCGAACATCCGCTTTTGGAGTTCCTCGGCCGGGTTGCCGCCGACCATGCGGTGCTTGATGTAGAAGGCGGCCACCTCGACCAGCCGGGCGGTGTCGCGTCCCGGCGCCACGGGAATGACCATGTGGGGCAGCCGAATCCCGAGGATCTCGTAAAACTGCTGGTCCAGCCCGATCCGCTCGATGTCCCCCACCTGCTTCCAGTGTTCGAGCGTCACCACCAGGTCCACCTGTTTGCGGGTCCGGAAGCTGCGCACGCCAAACAGGTCGGGCACGTTGATCACGCCGATGCCGCGCACCTCCATGAACTCGCGCGTCGTCTCCGGGCTGGTGCCGATGATCTTGCGTTCCTCGGAAAGGCGCACCCGGACGACGTCGTCGGAGACCAGCGAGTAACCGCGTTCAATGAGCGCCAGCACGCATTCGCTTTTGCCGATCCCCGGGCTGCCGCGGATGATCACCCCGATGCCGAGGATGTCCACCATGCTGCCCATGATGATCTCCTCGGGGGCAAAAAGCTCCTCCAGCAGCAGCGTGGCGTCGTTGACGAAGTGCATCGTCACCTTCGGCGTCCGAAAGACCGGCACCCGCGCCTGGGCGGCGATCTCCAGCAATTCGGGATCCGGCCGCAGGTTGCGCGTCAGGACGATGCAGGGGATGTGCATCCGCAACAACGCCTCGTACCGGCGGCGGCGGTCGGCCGGCGGGAGGTGTTTCAGGTACTGGGTCTCGGCCATGCCCAGGACTTGGATGCGCCGCCAGGGGAAGTATTTCAGGAACCCGGCCAACGCCAGTCCCGGGCGGCTGATCGTCAGCTCGCCGATGACCCGCCGCATGTGCCTGTGGCCCTGCAGCAGCTCGAGCTCAAGAAAATCCCGCCCGGTCTCGTAGAAGGTCTGGACCGTGATGCGCTTGCGCTGGCTCATGAGCCCAGCATGCGCATTCGCCCCTCGGCAGGCAACGCTTCCGGCGCACGGGCGGTTCGCGCCCGCGCCGCCGCCCAATTCATTCGACGGCCAGTCCCCGGGCCGCCAACACCCGGCGGGTCGGCACATAGCGGGCGATGAATTCGCGGCGAAACTCGCCGAACGTCCCGGCCGCCAAGTGGGTGCGGATTTCCTCCATCAGACGCATGTAGAAGTGGGTGTTGTGAATGCTCACCAACCGCAGGCCCAGGATCTCGTGGACGTTGAACAAATGCCGGATGTAGGCGCGGGTGAAGTGACGGCAGGCGAAGCAGTCGCAACCCTCCTCGATCGGCGTGAACTCCGCTTTGCAGGCGCCGCCCTTGATGGCGAAGGTGCCCCGCCGGGTGAAGGCGGTGCCGTTGCGGGCCAGCCGCGTCGGCAGCACGCAATCGAACATGTCGATCCCGCGGGCCACCAGCTCGACGATCTGCGCCGGCGTTCCCAGCCCCATGGCGTAACGCGGCTTGTCCGGCGGCAGGTGGGGTTCGGACAGCTCGACCGCCTCCATCATCTCCGGCTCCGGTTCGCCCACGCTGACGCCGCCGACCGCGTAGCCGTCGAACTCCATCGCCACCAGCTCGCGGGCGCAACGCTCCCGCAAGGCCGCGTGGGTCCCGCCCTGGACGATGCCGAAGACCGCCTGCCCTTCGGCGCGCGGTTGCTCCCGGCATTCGCGCGCCCAACGCAGGGTGCGCTCGACCGCGGCGACCTGTTCCGCCGGTGGCGCGTCGTGCGGCGGGCATTCGTCAAAGACCATCGCAATGTCCGATCCCAGCTCCCGCTGGATGGCCATGGCCTCCCGCGGGCCCAGGAACAACGGCGCCCCGTCCAC
>RFJD01000122.1 GCA_003695015.1 Verrucomicrobiota bacterium
GACGGCTTGCTGCTCCCGCCGAGCACGGCCGCCAATTACGACTTCGAGGTGCAAACCACCGTGTTGGGCACCGCCCCGATTCCGGAGCCTTCGAGCGTGGCCTTTGCCGCCATCGCCGGACTGGGGCTGGGCGCGCTGGTGGTGCGTCGCCGACTCCGCCGCAAGGCCTGAGCTTCTCGAGATCCGAAGAGGACGCCGGGTTCACCACGAACCCGGCGTTCTTTTTGCTTCCGACGGATTGTGCTTGGCGGCGGCCGCCAAGTTTCGCGTTCGGCTCGGTGCTTCTGAACGACCCTCTCCCGGCCGGATGTCTGACGGGAACGCGCGCGTGCTCGGCGATCCGGGACCTGACGAGCGTGTTCCCTCAAGCCCCGTCATCCAACTCGATGATGCGCTCGTCGAAGGCCGGCCGGATGGCCCGACCCGGCGGCACGCGCAGGAACTCCTCCTCCGACCATTCGCCATCGATCCAGCGCTGGAGCAACCCCAGGTCGCCCTTCACCTCCTCGAACTGCCAGCCCTGCCGGGAGCAGATCTCCCGCACCTCGCCGGCCAGGTTCAACGGCCTCAGAAACTCGAAGTCGATCCAGGTTCCGTGGGAGTAATGGGCCGACCATTCGCCCATGGCCTCCGCCAGATAGCGGGCCTTTTCCTCGCCGTATTTCCGGACCCATTCCTCGTAGGTCTTCTGAAAGCCCGAGGCGGCGGTGGCCGGCAGAAAGGCACTCTGGAACGCGGGACCATCCAACCCCCGGCGGCGACGACACTCCAGCCAGCCGGAGCTGAAGTAGTACGTCCCCGGCCGGGCCTCGAATCGCTCCCTGTACCGCTCCTTCGAGCCGAGGAAGAAGGTGATGCAGTCGTGGGCCCGCGGAACGACCAACGAGGTGTGCCGGGCGCGCAATCCCGGCAGCACACTGCCGCAAAGACCGTAACCGACCAGGATCGCGTCGTAGCGCCCTTCCGGGACCTGATCGATCCGCTCCTGCAAGGCGGCACGCCCTTCCGCCGGCCGGTCGTGATGCCCTTGGGTGAGGAACTCGAGGTCGATCAAGTTCCGCGATCGGGCGGCCAGGTGGCAGATCTCGCGAAAGGCGATTTCGCAGGCGATGACTTTCAGAAACATGGCGGAACCGGTCAGCGCCGTCCGACCCACCGGATGGCGTTGAGCAGCAGCCGCCGGTAGGACTCGTTGGCGTAAGCCTGGCGGTCGTGCCCCAACTGGATGGTCACCACCCGTGCCCCTTTCCAATACCGGGTCCAGGCGACCAACGGACTGCTCTCGGGATGCCGCACGGCCAACAACGGCTTGGCCGCGGGCTTGATCTCGAGCTTCCCGTAGGCCTCGTCGTGAATGGTGAAATCAGCCATCCCCCGGGTCACCGGGTGCCGGGGATTGAGCACCTGGACCTCCAGATCGACGTCGTGCTTGTAGGTCGAAGCGGGCTGCGGAACGCCGTCCTCCTCCCAAGGATCAAGATGGTAGCGGCCCCCGATGATCTCGGCGTAAAGCGGCCAATCCTGGTAGTTGGCCAGCGAGTGATGGGTGGCCACCAACCCCTTGCCCTCCTCGAGGCAACGCCGGAAGTTCCGCTTGGCCTCCGCGGTGATCGGCTGCCACATGTCGTAGAGCACCATCACGTCCCATTCCTTGGCGCGCTCCGGCGCCCACCATGCCTGCGCGTCCGGCTGGACGACGAACCGCGGTTCGATCCCCGGCATGGATTCGAACACGGCCCGGAACTGGTTCGTGTCATAGGGATGACCGCCGGTCACCACCAGCACCCGCAACGGTTCACCCGCCACGGCTGCTCCGGTCAGGGCCACCGCCGCCAGCAATCCGGCACTGCCGGCCAAGCTCCACAACACGTTCGTTTTCATGATTGTTGCCCCGGATCGTGCCGCAGCCCGCGGCCGGGCGCAAAACTTTTCACCGGAGGCGCCGCGAACGGAGTTTGCGGTTGCCTGCCGTCGGCCGGCTGGTAGGCTCGGCCCATCAACACCATGTGGGACAACCGGGAAACCGCCGGCCGCGCCGGTTCGCGAAGCGCCGGGCGCGCCGGATTGGTGGTTTCCCGGCAACACGTTCAACCGACAAGAGGCAGCAATCGATCATGAGCCAGCACGTCAACAACGCACCGAAACTGCACAACGCCATGTGGCCCGGCTTGGTGGGCAAGGGCGAAGGCGAAGGCATGGAACCGCCCATCAGCCTCGAGCGCATGCTCGAGTTGACCGCCGCCGCCGAAGTGGACGGCATCAAATTCGAGGGCATCGACTATTTCCTCTACCTGCCCCACACCGACCCGTACGCCAGCGACGACGAACTGCTGCGGATCGCCGATCTGATCGCCTCGAAGGGGTTCAAGGTCGGCTCTCTGGTGGCGCCGGTCTGGCCGGGCACCGTGGGCGACTCGGCCATGGGCGACAGCCAGGCCCGCGCCAAGTTCCTCGAAGCCGTGAAGGTCGGCTGCCGCATCGGCGGGTTGTTCCGCAAGCACGGCGTCCGGGAATACGGCTGCATCCGGATCGACTCCGCCGAGTTCGGCATCGCCAAATGGCGGGAAGACCCCGCCGGCAACACCCGCAAGATCATCGAGACGTTCAAGGAGGCGGCCAAGATCGCGGCCGACCACGGCGAACGGCTCGCCGCCGAGGGCGAGATCTGCTGGGCGGGCATGCATTCGTGGAAATACATGCTCGACGTGCTCGAAGGCGTGGACATGCCCGAGGTGCTCGGCTTCCAGGCCGATTTGGCCCACACCTACCTCTACCTGCTCGGCTATAACGCGCCGGAACACGCCCTGCTCCAGCCCAACTATACCGAGGAGGAATTCTGGGCCGCCTACAGGGAGCTCACCGACAAGCTCCGGCCTTGGACCATCGACTTCCACGTCGCCCAAAACGACGGCACCGTGCACGGTGCCGGCTCCCACGACAAGACCGGCCGTCACTGCCCGGCCGACGATCCCAACGGCAAACTCGACATCGTCCGTTGCGCCGGTTACTGGCTCGATGGCGCCGCCGAGCGCGGCATGCGCCACATCTGCTGGGACGGCTGCATGTTCCCCAACGCCACCCTCGAGAACCCGAACACTTGGAACACGGTCCTCAAGACGATGATCGCCGTGCGCGACGCCCACGGCTGGAACGAGTAACCCGGTTTCCGGCGGCAAACCTTCCCGCCTCGAAAGGCGCGGCCACGGGGTCGCGCCTTTTTCCCGCCTTCCGCCAAGCCTTGGCAAGTCCCGTCCCTGGCCGGTCCACCGGCGCCGCGGGCGCCTTCGAACCGCCGGCTCGTCACGCCGCCGGCGCCATGCCCTGGGCCCGGAACCAATCCACCGCCTCCCGCAAAGCCTGCCGCGGCGGTGTCTGCGGCAGACCCAACTCCCGGATCGCCTTGGACGGGTCGAAGAACATCTTGTAGCGCGCCATCCGCACGCCGGCCAAGGGCGCGCGGGGCGGGCGTTTCGTCACCCGTGCCCAAGCCTCCCCCGCCACCGCGGCCGCCCACGCCACGGCATAAGGGATGCGCACCTTCGGGGCCGGCAGGCCGGTCAGCTCCGCCAACACTTCCAACGCCTCTTTCAGCGTCCAGTTGCCCTCGGCATGGCCGAGGATGTAACGCTCGCCCACCCGGCCGTTTTCGGCGGCCAGGAGGTGTCCGGCCACCACGTCGCGCACGTGGACCCAATTCAACCCGGTGTCCAGGTAGGCCGGCATGGCCCGATGCAGGAAATCCAGGATGATGCGGCCGGTGGGGGTCGGTTTGACGTCGCGGGGGCCGACCGGC
>RFJD01000123.1 GCA_003695015.1 Verrucomicrobiota bacterium
GAGCGCGACGTCCTCCAGCTCCAAGTCCGCCTCCGCCGCCGAAACCCGGTCGAACCGGATCTCCGCCGTCAATCCGCCTTCCATCGCGGCCCCGGGACGCCACTCCAGCCGGGCGTCCGCCTTCATCCGGCCCGTCACCTCCACCGCGCCGAGCCCCGCCGTCCAGCGGGTTGGCAGGGAAAACGCCTCCAGCTCCAGCCCGTCCACGCCGAGCCGCCCCCGCCAGGGATCGCCCGGCCGGTTCGGCGCCTCGAGGCGTCCGCTCAGGGCGAAGCGCCTGCCGCCCAGCGACCCGCCGCCTTGGAGTTGCACGGCTTGAAGCGGACCGCGCCCTTCGAGCCGCAGTTCTCCCAACGCCAGCCCCAAACCCCGGACCCGATCGGCCGACACCGCGAAAGCGCCGTCGGTCGCGGTCCCGGCGTCCGGCGGCCACCCCAGTGGCAGCCGCCAGGACACTTCGACCCTTTCCACCCGCCACGGCCCGGCTTCGAGGCGGTCGAACGCCAGCGAACCGCTGGTCAAGGGTACGGCGCCCGGCATGCCAACGGCGGCCGCCGCCAACCCCAACCCCACCTGGGCCAGGGCCCGCACGGCCGCGCCAGCTCGTCCGATCCGCATGCCGGCAGCGTAAGCCCCCCGCCCGCGGCGGACAACGCGCCGCCAACCTCGCCCCGGCCGTGACAACCGGCGACCCGCCCTCTACGCTGGGGCCATGGAGCCACGGACGCTCACCTTGGGCCATTCGCCCGATCCGGACGACGCCTTCATGCACTACGCGTTGGCGGCCGAACGCGTGCCGCTGCACGGCTACCGGTTCCAGCACATCCTGCAGGACATCCAGACCCTCAACGAACGGGCCACCCGGGGCGAACTGGACATCACCGCCATCAGCATCCACGCCTACGTCCACGTGGCCGGCCAGTATGCGTTGCTGCCCAACGGCGCCAGCATGGGCGACGGCTACGGCCCGATGCTGGTCGCCCCGCGGCGGCTCGGTCGCGACGACATCGCCCGGGCCCGGATCGCCGTCCCCGGCACGATGACCAGCGCCTTCCTCGCCCTGCAGTTGTGGTTGGACCGCCCGGCGGCGGAGCTCGATTACGTCGTCGTGCCGTTCGACCGGATTTTCGCCGCCGTGAAGGCCGGCGAGGCGGACGTGGGCCTGATCATCCACGAAGGCCAGTTGACTTGGCGGCAGGAGGGACTCGAGGTCTGCGAGGACCTCGGCCGCTGGTGGAAGGAAACCCGCGACGGCCTTCCGCTTCCCTTGGGCGGCAACGTCATCCACAAACGCTTCCCGCCGGAGGAACGCCGGCTCATCTCGGACATCCTCCGCTCGAGCATCCAGTACGCCCTCGATCACCGCGACGAAGCCGTGGCCCACGCCCTGCAGTTCGCCCGCGACATGGGCCGGGAACTGGCCGACCGTTTCGTGGGCATGTACGTCAACCACTGGACCCTCGACTACGGCGAACGCGGGCGCGAGGCGATCCGCCGCTTCCTTGGCGAAGCGGCCGAACGCGGCTTCATCCCGCCCGCGCCCGAGCTGGAGTTTGTTTCCTGAGTCCCGGCGACCCGCCGGGCGAGGCCGAGGTCCGGACATCGCGCCATGAGCCGCCCATCCGCATCTCGCACGACGCGGCCTGCTGCGGTCCTCGGCATCGAAGGCGGCGCCACCCGGACGCGGGCCGTCTGGCTGGGGCCTGAGGGCCGGGTGTTGGCGGAGCTGACGCTGGGCGGCCTGAACCTGCGGCTCGTGAGCGGCGACGAGCTCGAAGCGTTGCTCCGGTCGGTGGCCGCCCAGGGACCGGCGCCCGCCGCCGTCGGGGTCGGCGTGGCCGGGGCGCGATCGGCCCAAGACCGGCATCGGATCGCCGCCGTGGTTGGCCGGGTTTGGGCGGGGAAACCGGCTTGGGTGGGCGACGACTTGGAAACCGCGCTGGCTGCCGCGCCCCTTGGATGGCAAGGGCCGGAAGTCCTCGTCCTCAGCGGCACCGGCTCCTGCTGCTTCGGGCGGGACGAGGCGAACGGACGCACCGTCAAGGTCGGCGGCTGGGGGCAGGTGTTGGGCGATCGCGGCAGCGGCTACGCCATCGGGTTGGCCGCGCTGCGGGAGACGTTGCGGCGCCGGGACCGAACCGGCCGCTGGCCCACCTTGGGCGCCCGGCTGTTGTGCGGCTTGGCCATGAACGATCCGGAGGAATGGATCGATTGGTCGCTCCGCGCCGCAAAGGCGGAAATCGCGGCCCTGGCGGCGGAGGTTTTCCGCGCCGCCCGCGAAGGAGATGCCCTCGCCCGGGCGGTCATCGGGGAAGCCATGGACGAGCTGTCCGCGGACGCGTTGGCCTGCGCGCACCGGCTGGCGGGAGCGCAACGGCCGGTCCGATTCGTCCTTGCCGGGGGTTGCCTGCTTGCCGACCCGGGACCGGGCGAAGCGCTGGCGCGGCGCCTTCGGGCGGGCCGGCCCGGCAGCCGGGTGGTGCGGCTGGAAACCGAGGGCGCAGTGGGCGCGGCCCGGCTGGCATGGCGGCTTCTCGACCCGGCCCGCAGCCGCGCGGACACACCGGAGGGCGGGTTGGGATCGGCGGGTGGCGGACTCCCCGAGTGGCTGCCGAAGCCCACCGGCCTTTCGCCCACCGAGCAACGGCACCCGGCTTCCATGGAGTTGGATCGGATGCCGCTGCGGGAGGCCATCCGCCTGATGATTGCGGAGGAAGAGGCCGTCGTGGTCGCGCTCGAAAGCCAGGTCCCGGCCATCGAAAAAGCCATCCGACTCGCGGCCCGGGCGCTGCGCGAGGGCGGCCGGTTGTTCTACGTGGGCGCCGGAACCAGCGGCCGCCTGGGGGTGTTGGACGCCAGCGAATGCCCGCCGACCTTCCGCGCCCCGCCGGATCAGGTGCAGGGCATCATCGCCGGCGGCCGGAGGGCGCTGTGGTCGGCGGTCGAAGGCGCCGAGGACGATTGGGCGGCGGGGATGAACGCCGTCCGGCACCGCGGCGTGCGCCGCGGGGACGTCGTGCTGGGCATCGCCGCCAGCGGCCGGACACCTTTCGTTTGGGGGGCGATTGAAGCGGCCCGGGAAGCGGGCGCGACGACGATGCTGCTGTCCTTCAACCCGCGGATGGCGTTTCGCCCGGGTCATCGGCCCGACGTTTGGATCTGCCCGGAGACGGGGCCGGAAATCCTCACCGGCTCGACGCGGCTCAAGGCCGGCACGGCCACCAAGCTGGTCCTGAACATGATCAGCACCCTCGCGATGGTCCGGTTGGGCAAGGTGGCGGGGAACCTGATGATCGACCTTGATCCCGGCAACCGGAAGCTGCGGGACCGGGCGGTGCGGATCGTGCGCGAGCTGACGGGGGCGAAGGAGGAGGAGGCCGTGGCGGCATTGGAGCAAGCCGGCTGGGTGGTGCGGCGGGCGCTCGAGGCGCTCGGCTGGCGACGCGGTCGCCGGCGGTGAGCCTCGCCGGACCGCGGGAAAAACAAACCGCCCGGGCAAGCCGGGCGGTCCGTGTTTCTCGGCGGAGGAACAGGACGCTTCAGGTGAGAATCCGCCGCGCCTCGTCCAGGAAGATGCCCTTGAAGTTCATCTCGAGGGCCTGCGGGTTGCTGGCCTTGTTGAGGGCTTCCTCCTCGGTGATCTTGCCCTCCTTGACCAAGTTGAAGAGGGCTTGGTTGAAGGTCTGCATGCCGTCGTCCACGCCGGTCTCGATGGCGGCGGGAAGCTTTTCGAGGCGGTTTTCCTCGAGCAGCTTCCGGACGGTGGGCGTGTTGATGAGGATCTCGAGGGCGGGCACGACGCCGCCGCCAATCTTGAGGGCCATGCGCTGGCAGATGATCGCCCGCAGCGTGCCCACCAACTGCCGGCGGACCTGGTCACGCTCGTCCGGCTTGAAGAAGTCCAGAATGCGGCTGACCGCCTGCGCCGCCGAGGTGGTGTGCAGCGTCGAGAAGACGAGGTGGCCGGTTTCGGCCGCGTTGATGGCGGCCATGAAACTGACCGCGTCGCGCATCTCGCCGATCATGATCACGTCCGGGTCCTGCCGCAGGACGTGCTTGAGGCCCATCTGGAAGGAGGGGGTGTCCAAGCCGATCTCACGCTGCTCGATGACCGACTGGTTGTCCTCGAAGACGTACTCGATGGGGTCCTCGAGGGTGATGATGTGCTTCTTCTGGGTCGAGTTGATGTGCTCGATCATCGCGGCGAGCGTGGTGCTCTTGCCGCAGCCGGTGGTGCCGGAGACCAACACGATGCCGCGGGGGCTTTCGGCGAGTTTCTTCAGGACGGGCAGCAGACCGAGCTCCTCGAAACTGGGGACCTGGGTCTTGACGTACCGCATCGCGATGGCCCACCTGCCGGTCTCCTGGAAAACGTTGGTCCGGAACCGGCCGATCTCCGGCACGTAGTAGGAGAAGTCCACCTCGCGGTCCTTCTCGAGCCGGGCCTTGGCGTGGGGCGGAACGAAGTGATCGATCACGTTCTGCATCCACTCCTCGGTGGGAACGGGGGCCTCGATGGCGACCAGTTCCCCGTCGATGCGGAAATAGACGGGGCCGCCGATCTTGAGGTGGATGTCGGAAGCGTTGCCTTCGACAGCGGTTTTGAGAATCCGATGAAACAGTTCCATGGCGCCTCCAAGAGAGACAGCCGCTCAGACGACGACGAGGAGGAACAAGCGGCGCCGGTTCAGAGACCAGCCCGGGCCAGTTGCTCCAGATGCCGGCGTGCCTCGCCCGGCAGGTGGATGAACATCAGCGAAACGACGTAGCCGGTGTGGCGGTTGCCGGTGCAGTCCACCACCACGCCGGTGCCCCGGATCGGTCGCTGGTCCACGGGCGAGCACAGCTCGACCGTCAGCTCCTTCCACAGGTCCACCTTTTCGGGGGAGAGGAACTCGATGCCGTTTTTGCGGAAGGCCACCCCGTTGAGGGGAAGCATGAAACACGTTTCGTGGGAACTGTTGGAGGAAACGGTCCCAAAAACGCCCGATTGGTCCAGCTTCGTCGTCGTCATAAGCAGCGGTGGCAAGCTACCACAAGCCACATGGCCGTCAATGATCAAAGCCGGCTACCATTCGACGATGGCCGACCCCCAGGTGAAGCCGCCGCCGAACACCACCAGCAGAACCAGGTCGCCCTGCCGGATGCGGCCTTCCTGGACCGCTTCGTCCAAGGCGATCGCCACCGAAGCGGCGGAGGTGTTGCCGTACTTGTGAAGGTTGACATAGACCTGCTCCGGCTTGGCGCCGAGACGCGAGCCGACGGCGTCGATGATCCGCAAGTTGGCCTGATGCGGCACGATGCAGGCGATGTCCTCGATCGAGACCTCGCAGCGGTCCATGGCCTCGCGGGCGGCGGTGAGCATGGCTTGGACGGCGTTCTTGAAGGTCTCCCGGCCGTCCATCCGAATGTAGTGGAGGCGCTGGGCGATGGTCTCCGGGCTGGCCGGTTTGGCGGAGCCGCCGGCCGGCAGGCAGAGGACGTCGCCCTTGCTGCCGTCGGCCCCCATGCAGACGGTCAACAACCCGTGGGTGTTGGGCCGGTGTTGGAGCACGGCCGCCCCGGCGCCGTCGCCGAACAGCACGCAGGTGTTGCGGTCCTGCCAGTCCACGATGGAGGAGAGCTTTTCGGCCCCGATCACCAGCACCGTGTCGCAGGTCCGGGAAGCGATGAACTGCTGGCCCACCTCCAGTCCGTAGATGAAGCCGGAACAGGCCGCCTCCAAGTCGAACGCCGCCGCCCGGTGGGCGCCGATCTTGTGCTGGATCAGGCACGCGGTGGAGGGGAAGACCATGTCCGGCGTCACCGTGGCCACGATGATCAAGTCCACCTGTTCCGGGGAGACGCCGGCCCGGGCCAACGCCCGTCGGGCCGCCTCGGCCCCCATGTCGGAGGTCGTCTCGTTTTCCGCCGCCAGCCGCCGTTCCTTGATGCCGGTGCGGGTGGTGATCCACTCGTCGGAGGTCTCCACCATCTTCTCGAGGTCGGCGTTGGTCAGCACGCGCTCCGGCACGTAGGAGCCGACGCCGACGATCGAGCAGGTGCGCCCTTGGAAATTGTGGGCGGCGCGGGGGTTGCGGAAACGAACGGGTCTCGGGGAGGGGGAGGAATCGGAGTCGTTCATGAAGTCGTCGGAGTGTTGCTGAGAGGCGCCGGCGCCGCCGCGGGCTCGAGTGCCCGCGCGGCTTGGATGTGCCGGGCCAGGATTTGGTTGAAATGGGTGCGGACCGCTTCGACGGCCTGCCGGATGGCGTTCATGATGGCGTGCTGCCGGGAGGAGCCGTGGGCAATGACGACATGGCCCTTGAGCCCGAGCAACGGCGCCCCGCCGTGGGCCTCCGGATCGATGCGGTCTTTGATGCTGATGAAAGCGCCCTTGGCCAGGAGTGCGCCGACCGCCCGTTTGGGGCTGCGGCTCAGCTCGCGCTTGATCCAGCGGAAGAGCCCCGTGGCCAGGCCTTCACAGGTCTTGAGCACGATGTTGCCGGTGAACCCGTCGCAAACGACCACGTCCACCCGGTTCAGGAACAGGTCGTGCCCCTCGACATTGCCGATGAAGTTGATGTCCGCCCGCCGGCAAAGCTTGAAAGCCTCCTGGGTCAGCTCGTTGCCCTTGACGTCCTCGGTGCCGATGCTCAGCAGCCCCACCCGGGGGTGGGGCAGGTGCATGACCTCGGCCGCGTAGGCGCTGCCCATCAGGGCGAACTGCAGCAGGTGCCAGGGCCGGCACTCGACATTGGCGCCCGCGTCCAGCAGCAGGAAATCGTTTTCCGGCGCCGGGATGATGGTCCCGATGGCCGGGCGGTCCACGCCGGGCAAGGGCCGTAGCCGGATGGTCGAGGCCGCCACCACGCCGCCGGTGTTGCCGGGACTGATGAGTGCGTCGGCTTCGCCGTGCCGGAGCAGTTCCACCGCCTTGCGGATCGAGCAATCCTTCTTCCGGCGCAGGGCGGCCAACGGCTTCTCGTCCATCCCCAGCACCTCGCTGGCGGGATGAATCGCCAGCCGGGGATCCGCCACCCGCGGGCCCAAAGCCTGGCGGATGTCATCCTCCCGGCCGACCAGGATCAATTGGCGGATGGAGCGAAACCGATGCAGGGCCAGGAGCGCGCCTTCCACCACCACCCCGGGCCCGTGGTCGCCCCCCATCACGTCCACGGCGATGCGCATAAGGCAAACCGCCGACGCCGGTGGCCGGCGGCGGCGGACACGGGTTCAGCCCCGGGTTCAGCCCCCGGCTTCGACCGTCAGCACCTGGCGGTCGCGGTAGAAACCGCAGCTCGGGCAGGCCCGGTGCGGCACGATCGGCGTGGCGCACTGCGGGCAGGGGGTCAACTGCGGCAGCGTCATCACGCTGTTGTACGCCCGGCGCATGCGCTGCCGGCTGCGCGAAGGTTTTCGCTTCGGAACACCCATCGTCTTGTTCTCTCTTCGTTTACAGTTCCAGTTGGTCCAGCGCGGCCCATGGAGACGAACGATCCCCCCCCGCCGAAGCGTCGCCCGAACCGGACGCCCCCGCGGAACCGGGAAGGGAAAGGCCGCGGCATTGCGGTTCGCACAACGGATGTTGCGGAAACGCAAGGGCCAAACTGTCCCGCAACAGCCCCGTCAAGTCAACCCAATCTCCACTGACCGGCAAGCCTTCCTCCTCGTCGTCCAAGGAGGCCAGGCAGGACCACCCCTCCAGCCGCACCATGTGGCGGAACGCCTTCAGGCAGCGCACGCAGGTGCATTCCAGCGGCAGCTCCAGTTCGCCCATCAGCAAAACCGCCCGCCCGTGCAGCTCGGCCGTCAAGCGGTAGCGAAACCGCCCGCCCAAGGCCAGCATGTCGTCAAGGGTTTCGATCTCCAACGCCTCCGGCGGCAGTTCGCCGGACAGCTCGATTTGCTCCCCCTGCTCCAACTTCCGCAAACTCAGCCAAAGCGGATTCATGGCATGTCCTTTCGGATTGGGGGACGTGGCCGGGACCGCGTCCCGAGGTTCGACCGCAGCTTAGCCGATGTGGGACCGATTGCAATCGGGGTGCGCCGCCCGGCGGAGTTCGGCGTAGCGGGCCTCGAGCGCCTCCCGCACCGGCGGCGGGACGAACGGGCTCACATCCCCGCCCAGCCGGCAGATCTCTTTCACGATCCGCGAACTCAGGAAGGTGTAGGTGTCCCGCGGCATCATGAACATCGTCTCGACTTGGTCGTTGATCCGGCGGTTGGTCAGCGCCAACTGGAACTCGAACTCGAAGTCCGAGACCGCCCGCAACCCCCGCAGAATCACCCGCGCACCGCGCCGCTCGACGTAGTCGATCAACAGGCTCCGGAAGCTATCCACCTCCACGTTGGCCAGGTCGCGGGTGGCCGCCGCCGCCAAGGCCGCCCGTTCCTCGAGGCTGAACAGCGGCCGCTTGTCCGCGTTTTCCGCCACCGCCACGATCACCCGGTCGAACAACCGCGCCGCCCGTTGGATCACATCCAAATGCCCGTAGGTGATCGGATCGAAACTGCCCGGATAGACCGCAACCTGCATGGGCCGCAGCCTACACCAACTCCGGTGACGGCGGAACCCCCCGCCCGCATTGCCTCCGGGGCGGTTCCGTGGTTGGATCAGCGGCCGCAGAAGCGCCCATGACCTCCCGCGAACGCGTCTGGACCGCCCGAGGGCTGCCATGAAAACCACCCGCTATTTCGAGGAACAGGTGCTGCGCAAACGGCCTTACCTTCGCCGGGAATGGTGTGAACGCGCCCTCCGGGAGTACGTCAAGCGGGAGGTTGAACCTCAAGGCCGGGCGCGGTACTGGTGCTTTGTGCCCGAACTCGGTCGCTACCTCCGGGTGGTCACCTTGGCCGATGGCGAAACGGTCCACAACGCCATTCCCGACCGCCGCTTTCGCGAGGACAAACCATGAAACTCAAGTACTATCCGGAAACGGATTCCCTGTACATCGAACTGGCAGAACGACCCGGCGCCGATTCGCACGAAGTGGTCCCCGGCGTCGTCCTGGACTTCGACGCCGAAGGAAGGCTCGTCGGCATCGACGTGGATCACGCCAGCCAGGTGGCGAATCTGAGCCGGCTCCAAGCCGAGGCGCTGCCGTTGCAGTCCGTGGAGATGGCCCGAGGTTGACGCCGTCCCCCGCCGCGTGGTCGGAATCCGCCACCGCAGCTCCCCATCAGCCAAAGCCGCACCGTTGGCACGCACAGTCGGCGCCCCCTCCTTGCCGGCGGCCCCGGCTCATGGTGTGATCCCGGCAAAAACCGTCCGCCCATGACCTCCCGCGAACGCGTCTGGACCGCCTTGGAACACCGCCAGCCCGACCGGCCGCCGATTGACTTCGGCGGTACGCGGCAAAGCGGCATTTCGGTTTTCGCCTACGCCCGGTTGCGCCGCCATCTGGGCCTGCCGGAGGAACCGCCGCCCCGGGTGTTCGACGTCTATCAGATGCTCGCCGAAATCGAGCCCGCCGTGGCGGAGCGGTTCGGCGCCGACGTCGTCGGCCTCAACCGCCGGGCGGTCGCCTTCGGCATCGTCAACGCCGATTGGAAACCGTGGACCTTCGAGGACGGCACCCGCGCGCTGGTCCCGGGCGGGTTCAACCCGGACCGCGAGCCGGACGGCACCTGGGTGTTGCGGCGCGACGGCGAGGTCATCGCCGCCATGCCGGCGGGCGGGTGGTATTTCGACCGTCTCGAGAAACTCCCCGGCGCCCTGCACCCGGACCTCGATGAGTGGGTGCCGCCGCGGCTGGGCCCGCAGGAGCTGGAACACCTGGCCGCCGAGGCCCGCCGCCTGCGCGACACCACCGACAAGGCCGTCATCGCGCCGCTGGGTCCACCCTACGAACTGTTCTACGGCCTGGGCACCGGCGATTTCGCGGCTTGGATGATCACCTTCGCCTCGGAGCCGGACTATGTCCGCCGCCTTTACGACAAACTGGTGACCGCCTGGCTCGAGGACCTCGAGGCCTTCCACGGCGCGGTGGGCGACCGGATCGACATCCTCCAGTTCAATGACGATTTCGGCACCCAGCGCGCACCGTTCCTCTCGGTCCGCGCCTTCCGGGAGCTGGTCATGCCCGCCTACAAGCGGGGGCTCGACTGGATCCACCAAAACACTCCGTGGAAGGTCTTCCTCCACTCCGACGGCGCCTTGGGACCGCTGATCCCCTCGATCATCGAGATGGGCGTGGACATCCTCAACCCGGTCCAGACCACCGCCGCCGGCATGGATCCGCGCCGGCTGAAAAAAGAGTTCGGCGACCGGCTGGTGTTCTGGGGCGGAAGTTGCGACTGCCAGGGAACCCTCACCCGCGGCACGCCGGAACAGGTCGCCGCCGAAGCCCGCGCCCACTTGGACGTCCTCCAACCGGGTGGCGGGCACGTGTTCGCCTCCGTCCACAACATCCAAGCCAACGTGCCCCCGGAGAACATCGTCGCCCTCTTCGACACGGCCCTGCATTACGGGCAACCTCGCTGAGGCCCGGCGGGCAAGCCCAAGGACGGCCCGGGCGGTCCGGCCTGTCCCCGCCACCTCGTGACCTCGGTGGCTACAAGCCCCGTGGCCGCCGACGTCAGGAGGCGGACCTCACCGGGCGGCGGCCTTCAGCTCCTCGGCGCTCTTGCCCTTGGGCGGCGGGAAGGGCAGGCGATCGGGCGCCACCCACACCTGTGTGGTCAGCTTCAACGGCGTCGGCCCGCCAAGATCGTACGTCAGTTCGATCATCCCGGCGGTCCAGCCCTTGGCCGGCGGCGCCAGGCGGGCCGAGTATTCCCCGTCGGAATCCGGCTGCAGCTCGCGGCTTTGCCAGACGGGGCCCAGCGTTTCGAGCCGGAAATCGCGGGCGTCCGGGTTGGTGGCGGTCCAGAACTTCACCGTCTTCGGCCGGAGGTCCGAACGGACGTGGATCACGCCCGCCGCGTCCCGACGCCAAGTCAGCTTCGGCATGGGCACATCGTTCAGAATGGCGTGCTGCCAGGCGGCCAGGGTTTCCCAGGCATCGGTGTCGCGCAGGGAATGGTCCGCGTTGGGCACGTAGCGCAGGTATTTGGGCCCGCGCAGGTCGGACCAGTAGAACTGCGCCGAGTCGGGAAGGAAGAACTGGTCGCCGCAGGCGTTGATCAGCAACTTGGGCATGGTCAGCCGCTCGCGGTACTCGTAGGGCTCGACGATCCGCAGCAGGCGCCGGAACTCCGGCGTGTCCATCCACTCCATGATGCCGTGCCGGACGTAATCCCCCACCGCCGGCGCGTAAAACCCGTAGGCTTGGTAATGGTGTTTGAAGGAGGGCACCAGGTTGAGCATGTCGATCACGATGGGCGTGATGGCCACCACGCGATCGTCCACGGCGGCGGTGGTCCAGGTGGTCCAGCCGCGCTTGGAACCGCCGGCCACCATGAAGCGATCCACCTTCAACCCCCCGCCGTCCGGGCCGGCGCAAAAGGCCGTCAGCGTGTCCATGGCGCGAACGGCCGCCTTGGTCATCGGCAA
>RFJD01000575.1 GCA_003695015.1 Verrucomicrobiota bacterium
GCCTGGGCCGGGTAATGCCGGAGCGATTCGAGAATGTAGGCGTAGGCCTCCCGGTCTCCGCTGAAGAGCCGTCCCAGCATCGGCACCGCCAAACGCAGATAGGCGAAGTACAGCCCCCGCCACCAAGGCCGGGCCGGCTTGCCGAAGTCCAGGATCAACAACCGTCCCCCCGGCCGGGTGACCCGGGCCATCTCGCGCAAGCCGGCTTGCGGATCCGCCAAGTTGCGCAACCCGTAGGCGATCGTCACCGCATCGAACCGGCCGTCCTCGAACGGCAACGCCAGGGCGTCCCCTTGGACGAATTCGACGCGCAGCCCCGGGTCGGCCCGGCGGCGGGCCACCGCGAGCATCGGTTCGCTGAAGTCCAGCCCCGTCACCTCCGCCCCGGCGCGGGCCAGGCGCAGGGCCACATCGCCCGTGCCGCAGCAGACGTCCAGCAGGCGCCGGCCCGGGGCCGGTCGGGCCTCGCGCACCAAGCGTCTTTTCCACCACCGGTGGAGACCGAAGCTCTGCAGGTCGTTGAGCAGGTCGTAGCGGCGCGCGATCGAACCGAACAGATCCCGGACCCGGGCCGCGCGTTGTTCGCCGGGCTGGTAGTAGCCGGAACTCATGCGCGGGGGAGGACGTCGGGAGCCGGGCCGGTCACGGCTGGGGCATGTAGGTGGGCGTGATGACGAGGTCCGACACGAGGGCCCGTTTGGGCAGGCGGGCCAGCGCCACGACCAGCTCGCCGAAATCCTCCGGCTGCAGCATCCGCTGTCGCAGCTCGGCCGGCGGCGGTTCGGGTCGTTGATCCAGGATCGGCGTGTTCACCTCGCCGGGGTAGATGTTCGTCACCCGGATCCCCTCGGCCGCGGCCTCGGCGTTGACGAAGCCGCCCAAGGCCGCCTGGGCGAACTTGGCGGCCGAGTACGGCGCGCCGGCCGGCAGGAAGATCCGCCGCCCCGCCACCGAAACGATGTTGATGATCAGCCCGTCGCCCCGGGCGCGCATGGCCGGCAGGGCGGCGTGCATGACGTTGAAGGCGCCGGTGGCGTTGACCGCCATCACCCGGTCGAAGGCGGCCGGATCGACGTCCTTCATGGTCCGCGGGGCGACGTTGATGCCGGCGGCGTGAACGACGATGTCTGGCGACAGGCCCCCGGCGTCGAGCCAGTCGAACAAAGCCCGCACGGCGGCGCGGTCGGCGACGTCACACACCCGCCAGCGGACGGGCGGATCGGACCGCACCTCCCCGGCGGCGGCGCGGAGTTTTTCCTCCGTCCGACCGCAGATGACGACGGCCGCCCCTTCGGCCGCCAGACTGCGGGCGATGCCCAGGCCAATGCCGCTGCCGCCCCCGGTCACCAACGCTTTTTTCCCGCGAAGTTTCATGGTGGTTTGTCGTTTCCAGTTCCGGCCGCCGGCCTGCGGAACGCCAGGTGACGCCCGTCTCCCGCGGCCCGGCCGACGATAGGCCGCGCCGCAGGCCGGGTTGAAGCGCAATCGCCGGCGGGCGCTTCCGGCGAATCGCCCGTCGGATGCCCGAGCCTAACGTCCGGCGCCCCGGTCCGGCGTCACGTCGCGGAGCCAGTCCTCGTGGGCCCGGGTCAACCGCCGGACCAGTTCCGGGTAATCGGCCGCGCGGTTGTGCCGTTCGCCCGGATCCTCCGTCAGGTTCGCGAGAAAGGTCTGTTCATCCGGCCCGGCGCCGATGCCGTGGACCACCAGCTTCCACGGGCCTTCGCGCACCGCCCATTGGGGCCGGCTGCGGCCTCCGCCCGATTGCCAGAAAAAGCGTTCGTGCGGCGAAGGGGCTTCAGCGGATGCCAACACCGCCCGGAGGCTGCGGCCGTCGATCCGATGGGTGGCAGGCGGCAACCCGCAAAGATCCAGCACCGTCGGCAGCCAGTCGCAAGCGGTGGCCAGTTGGTCTCGCACTTCGCCCTCCGGCAGATGCCCGGGCCAGGAAATGATGGCCGGCAAGCGGATGCCGCCCTCGAACAGGCTGAATTTGTGCCCCCGGTACGGGCCCGCGCTGCCCCCGCCGCGATGGGCCCGTTCCTCGACCGAATGGCCGTTGTCGGACTGGTAGATCACGATGGTCTCCTCGCGCAGCCCGCGTTCGTCCAGCATCCGCAGGACCCGCCCCACCCGTTCGTCCAGCGTCGAGACGAACGCCGCGTACAGGTCCCGCGGGTAGGGCACGCGCCCCTGGTAATAGCGCAGCCACTTCACGTCCCCTTGGTACGGGTAGTGCGGCATGTTGAACGCGCAGTAGATGAAGAACGGCTTGGTGCGGGGCCGGTGATCGAGCAGCCACTCGATCTCTTCGACCATGAGGTCCGGGAAGAAACGGCCCGGCGCATGGACCTCGATGCCGTTGCGGTGGAGGTCGTGGCGGTTGGGGCCGTTCCAGTAGAAGAAGTGCGAGAAGTTGTCGATGCAGCCGCCCATGTGGCCGAAGGAGTGGTCGAACCCCTGGCCGTTGGGCATCGTTTCCGGCGTGTAGCCCAAGTGCCACTTGCCCACGTGCGCCGTGAAGTAGCCGGCCCGGCGCAACAACTCGGCCAGCGTGACCTGCCCGGCCGGCATGCCCGGATGACCGGCCATCGAGGAGACGTTGCCCGGCACCCCGGCCCGCTGGGGATAACGGCCGGTCAACACCGCCGCGCGCGAGGGCGAACACACCGGCGCCGCCGAGTAGAACTGCGTGAACCGCACGCCCCGCGCCGCCAGGGCATCCGCATGCGGCGTCACCAGATCGGTCGCCCCGTAACAGCCGAGGTCCACCGACCCCTGGTCGTCGGTGTAGATCAACAGGACGTTGGGCCGCGCCGCCGCCCGGGCTTCCGGTCCGTGGATCGCGGCCGCCAACGCCCACACCGCCAGCCCGGCCGCCGCGCCGAGGGAAATGGTTTTTCGGTCTTTCATGGAAATGCCGCCCCGTTTCTAACCGCCGGCCGCCGCCGGAACAAGCCGCGGTCTGGACGCCGGAAGCCAAACCGGCTTCACTGAGGGGAGACACACGCACACGCACGCAGAGCCATGGCCTTGGAATCGGTCAACCCCGCCACCGGCGAGCGGATCGCCCGCCACGCCACGCACAGCCCGGAGGAAACGGCCCGGATCATCGAACGCGCCACGGCCGCCTTCGGCGCCTGGCGTCACCGGAGTTTCGAGGAACGCGGCGCCCTGTTCCGCCGGCTCGCCGCCGGCCTCCGCGCCCGCCAGCGCGAACACGCCGAGTTGATGGTCCGCGAGATGGGCAAGCCGCTCGCCCAAGCGCTGGCCGAGATCGAGAAATGCGCCTGGGTCTGCGACCATTTCTCCGTCGAGGCCGAACGCGTGCTGGCCGACCGGCCGGTCCCGACCGAATGGCGGCGGAGCTACGTGGCGTTCCTGCCCTTGGGACCGATCCTGGCGGTCATGCCGTGGAACTTCCCCTTCTGGCAGGTGTTTCGCGCCGCCGCACCGGCCCTGATGGCCGGCAACGTGATGCTCCTGAAGCACGCCTCGAACGTCACCGGCTGCGCGCTGGCCATCGAGGAAACCTTCCGCGAAGCCGGCTTCCCCTCCGGCGTCTTTCAGGTCCTCCGGCTCGAATCGGCGCAACTCGAACCCGTGCTCCGCCATCCCGCCATCCGCGCCGTCACCCTCACCGGCAGCACGCCGGCCGGACGGGCGGTCGCCTCGATCGCCGGCAGCGAACTGAAGAAAACCGTCCTCGAGCTGGGCGGCAGCGATCCGTATGTGATTCTCGAAGACGCCGACCTCGAAGCCGCCGCGGCCACCTGCGTCACCGCCCGCCTGATCAACAACGGCCAGAGCTGCATCGCCGCCAAGCGGTTCATCGTCCACCGGGCCGTCCGGCCCGCCTTCGAAGAGCTGGTGGTGGAAAGGATGCGAGCCGTCCAGCCTGGCGACCCCATGCGCGAGGATTGCCGCTTGGGACCGCTGGCGCGGACCGATCTCCGGGCCGAACTGCACCGGCAGGTCGAAGCTTCGGTGGCGGCGGGCGCGCGGTTGGTGCTCGGGGGGCGGTTGCCCGATGGACCGGGCGCTTGGTACCCGGCCACCGTGTTGACCGGTGTCCGGCCCGGCATGCCGGCCTTCGACGAGGAGACGTTCGGGCCGGTGGCGGCGATCATCGAAGCGGCGGACGAAGCCGAGGCGATTCGGCTCGCCAACGCCACGCCCTTCGGGCTGGGCGCGGCGGTGTTCACCCGCGACCTGGCCCGCGGCGAGCGCTTGGCCCGGGACCACTTCGAAGCCGGCTGCTGTTTCGTCAACGCCTTTGTCCGCTCCGATCCCCGCCTGCCCTTTGGCGGTGTGAAACTCTCCGGGTACGGCCGGGAATTGGGCGAGCTGGGGCTGCTCGAGTTCGTGAACGCCAAGAC
>RFJD01000124.1 GCA_003695015.1 Verrucomicrobiota bacterium
ACACCTGCGGGTGGAGATCCTCGACCTGAACAGCCCGCCAACGTTGGAACCGATCCCCGACCGCAAGGTGTGGGAAGGGGACCTGGTGAGCTTCACGGCCGTGGCCCAGGACCCCGACCTGCCGGCCGACACGCTGAGCTTTGGCCTGGGTGAAGGCGCGCCGGAGGGGGCGGGCGTGGACCCGTTGAGCGGCCTGTTCCATTGGGTGCCCAACGAAGCGCAATCGCCCGGCGAACACCCGATCACCGTGGTGGTGACCGACGACGGCGCCCCGCCGTTGAGCGCGAGCCGGACGTTCGTGGTGACGACCCTCCCGCTGAAGCTGGGATTGAACCGCCCCGAGCGCTTCCCCAACGGCGACGTCTCCTTCCGGTTCAAGGGCGTGGCCGGCCGCGCCTACGTCCTGCAGACCTCGACCGACTTGGAGGCTTGGGTGGACCTGCGCCAGTTCGTGGCCGAGGAAGCCATCTTCACGCTCACCGACCAAACCAGCGCCGCCTACCCCCTGCGCTTCTTCCGCGCCGTCGAAGCAACCACGCCGTAACCCGACCGCTCCCCCCGGATACCCTCCGGCCGTTGGAATCTCCGGGAGCGACCTTGACGGTGACCGGTTATCCGGATCAAGGCCGGCCGTGGCCGGACGACGGCACGAAACCCATGCCCGACCACGTTGATCAGCCTCAGGGAGGCATCACGACTTTGCGCCCCACGAACCTCTACCAGATGGGTTCCCGCCTCCAACCGGTGGCTCAAGGCTGCATGCCCATGCGGAAGAACCCGCCAGTGCCCTCGGGCACGATTGACACGACGTTGTCCCCGCCCTGCTGCTCCGGCGTCACCGCGAGCCGCTCCCACGGGCCCAGCGGCGAAGGGGCGGTTTCGATGAAGACGCCCGGTTCGCCCGCCGGCCAGCGCAACTCCAGTCCGTTGTCGGGCGCGCGGGTGAGCCGCAACGCCGGGCCGCTTTCCGCATAGGCCGCGAAGCAGGCCCGGGCTTGCCCGTTTGCGAGCGAGAAGGCGCCCCCCACCAGGATTGCCCCCGTGGCATCCAGCGCCAGCGCCCGGGCGCCCAAGTCATCCCAGGCATCGCCGTTCAGCGAGCCGGTGAACGCCGGATCCCGCGCGCCATCCGGGAGGATCTGCACCAGGCCGTTGAAGAAGTCCGGCCCGTCGAAGACTTGGAAGTTGCCACCCACCAACAGGCCGCCCCCCGGCAGCGGGAGCAGAGCGCGCACTGCACCGCCGTTGTCGGTGAAGGGGCTTTGGAAGGTGGCGTCCAGCGAACCATCGGCTTGGAGCCGCGCCAACATCGGGGCATCCGCATCGCCGACCTTGGAGAAGCGTCCCCCGACCAACACCCGGCCGTCGGGCAGGACATGGGCCGTGTGCAGTTCAGGTCGGAAAAGGGACGGCGGCAGCGACGTGCCGAACGGGGGCGGCACGAACCCCGGATCCACCGCGCCGCTCTCCAGCAGGCGCACCACGCGATTCCGAGGCTGGTTGTTGAACTGCTCGAACGAGCCCACGACCAGAATAGCGCCGTCATCCAACGCCTGGATTTCGTGGATCTCGTCCAGCCTTCCGTCCTGCTGGACCGCATTGGAAAGTCCGTCGCCAACATCAAACGTCGGATCCGGAGTGCCGTCGGCCAGCAAGCGCACGATGCCCGGCACGGTGGCGTCAGCCTTCCCCCCGGCCAGAATCCGGCCCTGCGCATCCAAGGTGACCGCCAGCGCCCAAACGTTGCCCCGTTGGAAGCCGGCGTCCGTCGTCCCGTCCGGCATCAGCCGCCGGACTCCTCCCGCGCCGGTCGCCAGGACCACCCGACCGTCCGCTTGTCGCGCGATCTGTTCGACGGTTTCCAAGCCGTAGGGCGGTTGCAGGCCCGGGGCCAGCGTCCCGTCGGCCCGGATTCGAGCCAGGTTCGTGTGGACGACCCCGTTGACCAGGTTGAAGAATCCCCCGGCCAGAAACGTCCCGCCCGGCTCCACGACGAGGTCGTTGACCATCCCCGCCAGGGCGATCGTCGGTGTGAAACCCGCGTCCAGTCGGGCGAACTCATCCACCAAACAGGCGCCGTGCCGATAGATGATCGGTTCCCCTTCGACGATGGCCACGGCCCGGAAGCTGCCCCCGCAAAACTCCTTCCCGTCCGGCCGGCGCGCCAACGTCAACACGTCCGTCCGCTCTCCCTCGAACTGCAGGCTGCCCTTGACCTGTCCGTCGGCGCCATAGACGAGCAACTCCGCGTCGTGGTCGGTGGGTTTGCCGTTGAAATACATGACCGGATTCCAGCCGCCCACCAGGAACGTGCCATCCGGCCGGGGCAGCACCGCCGTGACTTCATGCAGGAAGCCGGTCTTCAAACCCGGAACCGGGTTGCCCGCGGCGTCCAGCAGGGCCAATCCTTGTAGTCCTTCCCCGGCGAACGTGCTGAAGGCGCCGCCCACGACGAACCGACCGTCGGCCAGCACAGCCACGGCGTTGACCGGCCCGTTGGCGCCCGAGGCGCCGAACCCGTCCTCCAACCCGCCATCCGTCCCCACCAAGGCGACTCCGCCGCGCACCTGCCCGTCGAACGTCGTGAAATGCCCGCCCACCAGCAGCCGGCCATCCGGCAGCCGCGCCAGGGACGACACCTGCGCGTTCGCGCCCGCCCCGGGATCGAACGTGGGGTCCACCGAGCCATCCTCGTTCAGGCGCGCCAACCGGGACCGCGCCACGCCGTGAATCTGGGTGAAGTCCCCGCCGATCACGATTTTGCCGTCGGGCTGAACCACGATCGCCAGGACCGGACCGTCCAAGCCCCCGCTGGGAAAGGCGCCGGCGTCAAACGTCGTATCCAGCGTGCCGTCGGGCAACAGCCGCACCAAGTACTGCCGGGCGCTTTGGAAATCCGCCGGGTCCGCCAGAAAGAACGGCTGTCCCCCCACCAAGATGCGTCCCGCGGCATCCACCGCCACGGTGTCGTACATCTCCTGAAGGATGACCGGCGCCTTGACTTCGAAGGACTCGTCCAGGGAACCGTCTGGGTTCAACCGGGCCAAGCCGTTGCGCCGCACCCCGTCCACGGTGGTGAACAGCCCGGCGATCACGGTCCGATTGTCCGTCTGCACCGCCGCCCCGCGCACCCACCCGCTCACCTCGAACCGCGGGGCCGGAGAGCTGGCCAGCTCCCAAGCCCCGCCCGTGGCGCCCGTTGCGGCCGCCTCCCCGGCCAACAACACGCAGCCGCCCAGGACAAGCCGGGCCACTGGGTTCGCGAACAAGGGACGAGTCGTCCGGATGCGGAGGGGCGCACGGCCACCATGCGCCGCGGAAGGAGTCAACTGGATGCTCATGACAAACGTTGGTTCAAACGACGCCGAAGGAGGATCAGACCATTGGGCTGAGGCTCACGGGGCATTCCACCTTATCAACCCCGCTCGGTCAAGCGCCAAACCAGCGCGCGTCTCACCGCGTTAACTCGAATTTGAAAAAAGAGACCGGGGCGGGCATGGGCTCGGTGGCGGGAGGGGGTCGTTGACGCGCAGGAAAAAGACACCGGACAAGCCCGGTGCCGATGCATCTGAATCGTCCGATCAAACAAGACCTCCTGCCCCGCTTGCGGGCCCGGTACACCCGGCGTTCAGGTGTGGCGGGATGAAGGAGGGAGGGGTTGGAGGATTGGAGCGTTGAAGGGTGGAGGAGTTGAGGGGAGAGGGCTCAGGCGGGAGCGCCGTTGGGGCCGATGGGCAGGATGGCGGTCCAGTTTTTCGCTCCGAAGTGCTGGCGGAGTTCTTCACGGGCGAGACGCGCCTGGTCCTCGGTTTCG
>RFJD01000576.1 GCA_003695015.1 Verrucomicrobiota bacterium
CCCCCCAACCGGAGCCTTACGAGGAAATCCCCCCCATCGAAGGCGAGGGGTGGCGGATGTTGTTCGACGGCAAGACGCTCAAGGGGTGGACCATCACCGACTACGCCGGGCACGGGGACGTCCGGGTGAAAGACGGGATGATGATCCTCGAGATGGGCGCGATGCTCACCGGCGTCAACGGCCCGACCAACCTGTTCAAGACCAACTACGAACTGGTCTATGACGCGATGCGGCTGGATGGCACCGACTTCTTCGGCACGGTCACTTTCCCGGTGGGCGACAGTTGCTGCTCGCTGGTGCTGGGCGGCTGGGGCGGCGGGGTCGTCGGCATCTCCAGCCTCGATGGCATGGACGCCTCCGAGAACTCGACCTCGACCTACATCGCCTTCAAGGACAAGCAATGGTACCGCGTCCGAATCCGCGTCACCCTCAAGAAGATCGAGTGTTGGATCGGCAAGTTGAAGGTGGTGGACGAGGACATCAGCTACCGGAAGGTGACGGTGCGGCCCGGGGAAATCGAGCTGAGCCAGCCGTTCGGCTTCGCCACCTGGGTCACGACCGGCGCCCTGCGCAACATCATGTGGCGGCCGCTGGATTGAACCCGCCCGCCTCCAACCCGACGCTTCCCATCCAATGAAGGCGCCCCATCCCGGCCGGTCGTTGTTTGTTGGCGCGGCCATGGTCGTCCTCGCCGCCGGCGCCGCGGCTGAACCGCTTTACCGGGCGGAGTTCATCTTCCCGCCCGAGACGCTCCACAACCACGCCTCCTGCATCGTCGAGGCCCCCAACGGCGATTTGCTGGTCACGTGGTTTCGCGGCACCGGCGAACGGACGGCCGACGATGTCCAGATCATGGGCGCCCGGAAACGCCGGGGCGAGGACCGCTGGAGCCCGATGTTCGTCATGTACGACACACCGGAGTTCCCCGACGGCAACCCCTGCCTGTTCGTCGATCCGATGGGGCGTCTCTGGCTCATCCACACCACCATCCTCGCCAACACGTGGGAGAGCGCCCTGCTCAAGGTCCACGTTTCCGAGGACTACTTCGGCGACGGACCGCCCCGCTGGGCCTTCAGCCGGATCCTGCACGTCAAGCCGGGACCGCGCTTCGCCGAAACCGTGGCCCGCGAGTTGCCTCGCATGGAAAGCCTGGCGCGGTCCATGGACCTTCCGGAGAAGACGCGCACCGAAGTGGACGCCTTCCTCGCGGCGATGCGCCAGCACGCCAACGACAAGCTCTACCGCCGCCTCGGCTGGATGACCCGCGCACATCCTTTTCTGTTGGAGGGTCGGCGTCTCATCGTTCCCCTTTACCACGACGGCTTTTCCTTTTCGCTGATGGCCATCACGGACGATTGGGGCGACCACTGGCACTTCAGCACCCCGTTGGTGGGCGCGGGCAACATCCAGCCCAGCATCGTCCAACGCCGCGACGGTTCCCTCTACACCCTCATGCGCGACAACGGTCCCCCACCCCAACGCCTTCTCCAAAGCGAATCCCGGGACCGCGGCGAGACGTGGTCGCCGGTGACCGACAGCGACCAGCCCAACCCCGGCTCCGGCGCCGAGATCATCCGGTTGCGCAACGGCCACTGGGTCCTGATCAACAACGACACCGAGCGCGGCCGGCACAGCTTGGTCGTCCGGCTTTCCGACGACGAAGGCCGCACTTGGAAATGGGGACGCCACTTGGAACGGGACCAACCCGGCCCGGAGGCTGGCCGGTACCACTACCCTTCCATCATCCAAGCCGCCGACGGCACCCTGCACGCCACCTACAGTCACCACCTGCACCGCCGCACCCTGCCGAAGGACACCGACGGCGATCCGGCGGCCAAGACCATCAAGCACGTCCAGTTCAACGAGGAGTGGATTCGCGAAGGGGACTGAGCGGTGCGGTCGGCCCGCCTGCCTCCGTCGCTTTCCCAAACGCCTGCCGGCTGGAACGCCGGCCCGCGCCCGCCTTGGGCTGTGCCCCGGAGGCCGCCGGCAGGATGCCGGCGATCCGGTTCCTGTACGGCTGGCAATGTGCCGGAGGTCCGTCTTTTCTGTGCGGCCGGCAGGATGCCGGCGGTCCCGGGGCTGTTTCCAAAAGTGCGGGTCGTCCCAAGCAATCAGCCGGTTTGGGCAGCCAATTGGCCCGCTTTCCAGGTGCGGTAGGACCCGGTGAGGTTGCGCACCCGGTAACCCCGCTGGGCCAGGAACCGGCAGGCGTAGTAGGAGCGCTGGCCGCTCTGGCAGTGGACAATGATCTCCTTGTCCCGGGGGAGTTCCTCCACCCGCCGCCGCAATTCGTGCAGCGGGATGTGAATGGCCCCGGGAATCGCCCCGGCGCGGTGCTCTTCTTCCGTGCGCACGTCCAAGAGGACCTGGCGTTCCGGGTCCAGCTTGGCGACGTCCGACCATTGCGCCAAGCGGACCAAACCGCGCCGGACGTTTTGCGCAGCCATGCCGGCGAGGTTGACCGGATCCTTGGCGGAGCCGAAGGGCGGCGCATAGGCCAGCTCGAGTTCGGCCAACTCGTCCACGGTCAGCCCGGCCTTGAGGGCGGTGGCGAACACATCGATCCGCTTGTCCACGCCTTCTTTGCCGACCGCTTGGACGCCGAGCAGGCGGCCGCTTTGGGGGTCGAACAACACCTTCAGGCTCAGGGGCGTCGCACCCGGGTAGTAGCCGGCGTGCGAAGGCGGATGGAGGTGAACGGCCTCATAAGCCATGCCGGCGGCCTGCAGCATCTTCTCGTTGGCGCCGGTTCCGGCCGCCGCCAGCCCGAACACCCGGACGATGCCGGTGCCGAGCGAGCCGGGGTAGCGCTCGTCGCCGCCGAGCATGTTGGCGGCGGCGATCCGACCCTGCCGGTTGGCCGGTCCGGCCAGGGGCAGCAACACGGGGCGTCCGGTGACCAGATGCCGGACTTCGATGGCGTCCCCCACCGCCCAGATGTGGGGGTCGCTGGTCCGCAACGTCTCGTCCACCTGGATGCCGCCGCAGCCGCCCAGTTTCAGGCCGGCCTCGCGGGCAAGGCGGGTTTCGGGACGGACCCCCAGGGCGAGGATGACGATGTCCGCGGGCAATCGCCGGCCGCTGCGCAACACCACCACCGAAGCGGCGGCGTTCTCGCCGGTCTGGGGTTCGGCAAAAGCGGCCACCGGATCGCTCAGGAACAACCGGACGCCCCGGGCCTGCAGTTCCATCTGCACCCAGGCCGCCATCTCGGGATCGAGCATCCCCAGCACCTGGGGCATCGCCTCGACGACGCTCACCTCGAGCCCCCGCCGGTGGAGTTGTTCGGCCATCTCCAAGCCGATGTAGCCGCCGCCGGCCACCACCGCCCGGCGGGCCTGTTTTTCCTCGATCCAAGACCGAATGGCATCCACATCCGGCACCTGGCGGACGGTGAAGTGCCCGGGCCGGTCGATGCCGGGGATGGGCGGTCGGAGCGGCTCGGCCCCCGGGGAAAGCAGCAGGGCGTCGTAGCGTTCCCGGTATTCCCGGCCGGCGTCCAAGTCGCGGACCAAGACCTCCCGGTGTTCGCGGTCGATCCCGACCACCTCGGACCGGACGCGGACATCCAGGTTGAAGCGGGCCTTCAGCGACTTGGGTGTCTGGAGCAGCAGCTCCTCGCGTTGGGCGATTTCACCGCCCACATGGTACGGCAGGCCACAGTTGGCGAAGGAGACGTACGGGCCGCGTTCGAAGACGATGATTTCGGCGTCCTCGGAAAGGCGCCGGGCGCGGGCGGCCGCGCTGGCCCCACCGGCGACGCCGCCGACGATGAGCAAACGGGGTTGGGAGGTTGACATGGGAGATGGGTGGATGCGGTTTGGTCGGATGGACACTTGCCCAAAGTTCGAAGCGGTTGGGAAGCGTCAGGAGCGGGCTTCGTTGGCCGCGATCAGCCTTCGGCTGACGAATGCAGCTGTTTCCAGCGTTCCCGCAGGGCGTTGTGAAGCCGCTGGTGGAAGGTCTCGGGCAGCGGCATTTCCCGGCCCTCGCAATAGACGCGGATGGTCTTGCG
>RFJD01000017.1 GCA_003695015.1 Verrucomicrobiota bacterium
CCCAGGACCCAGCCCCAGAAGATGATCGAGATCAACACCACCAGCGGCGAGAGGCGGACCCGTTGCCCCAGCAGCCGGGGTTCGAGGAAGTTGCTGACGCCGACATTGATCACCAAGTACCCGACCGCGCAAAGCGCCGTTCGCCCGGGACCGAACTCGACCAACGCCAGCAGCAGGGCCGGCACGGCGGCCACGATGGAACCGACCGCCGGGAGGTAGTTCAGCAGAAAAGCCAGCAACCCCAGCAGCAAGGCCTGGGGCAGCCCCAGCACCGTGACCCACACCCACACCAGACCGCCCGTCAGCAGGCTCATCAGCGTCTTGACCCCCATCACCCGGCGGATGTTGTCCACCATCAGGTTCAGGATCCGCCAGCTTTGTTCGCTCAGGCCGGGGAGGTTGCGGATTTTCGCGGGGAGCATGGCGATCTCCAGCAGGATGAAGATCACGATGATCAGGACCAGGAATGCCTGGCCCAGCATGGCGCTGACGGCCGTGGCCAAGGCGCCGACATGCACGACCAGTTTCCGCGGGTCGAGATGTTCCTCCAGGGCGAGGCTCTTCGGGTCGATGCCGTGGTCGGTCAGCCAGGCGAACAACGCCGCCCTTTGTTCCAGCAGCATGGCCTGGTAGCGCGGGAGACTGGCGGTGAGTTGGCCCACCGAGCTTTGCACGAGGTTCACCAGCAGAAAACTGGCCCCCGCCAGCCCCAGCATCAGCACCATCAAGGAGGTGAACGCCGAGATGCCCCGCGAACGCATCCCCGCGTACACCGGCGCGGTGATGGTCGCCACGAAAACCGCCGTCAGGAAGGGGATGACGATCGCGGAGGCCGCCCGCAGCCCGGCCACCACCACCACGAACGCGGCGGTGAGGATCAGGAACCGTTCGACTGACGTTGCCCGTTTCATCGCTGACCCGTCCGGCTCAGGGAAGGGGCCGATCCGGCTTCCAACGGCGTGCCGGCAACATGCCGCGGCGGCCGATTCCGGTCAACGCCGTCGCAGCCGGTTCCGGCGGGCGACGGACCTTGCATGGCCGCCAACCCCGACCTTGGGCCGCGCCCTTGCCGGAAGGGCCCGGCAGCCCTGCGGCAGGCGGGTCGGAGTTGGCTTTCGGCTTGCTGCGGGCACGAATCCGGCACAGCCTTGGCCGGGTTTGCCCGGGTGCTCCGAACCAGCCCGGGTCCGAGCGAGGTTGTTGTGCCATGAGCATGTTCGAAGTCACCGCCAAGTCCCATGCGGGTGCGCCCCGCAAGGAGAACACCCTGCGGAAACGCGAGCGCCTGCTCAAGGCGCTCCGGCACGAGGAGCCCGACCGCGTCCCGATCAGCGACTTCTTCTGGGGCAAGTTCAAAGAACGCTGGCGACGGGAGTTGGGCCTGCCGGAGGACGCCGACCCGTACGAGTACTACGACTTGGACTGGATCGTCACCATCCCCAACATGGATCCGTGGATCCGGCCCTTCGAAATCCTCAAGGACACCCAGGAGGAGGTCGTGGTGAAGACCGGCTTCGGCGCCGTCCTCCGCAAGCGGTTCGACTTCCCCATGCCCGAGATGGTCGATTGGGAGGTGGACAGCTTCGAGAAGCTCGAGCGCGTCGAGTTCGACGATCCCCGCGACCGACGGCGGTTTTTCGAGGGCGGCGACAACCAGATCGCGGGTGTGGGCGACGGTTTCGAGCGCAACTCACCCCCGTGGATCGACACGGTCAAGTCCCTCCACCCGGACATCCCGGTCTTCGGCAGCATGATGGAGGTCAGTGAATGCCTGACCCGCCTGGTCGGCCAGGTCAACGCCATGCTCTGGATGGCCGAACACCCGGAACGCATGGGGAAGGTCATCAACCGGATCGGCGAGCACTACCTCGAGTGCGCCAAGGCCGCCATGGACGCCGCCAAAGGGTGGCTGGACGGATTCGTCATCTGGGGCGACGTCGCCTATCGCCGCAACATGTTTTTCAACCCCGACTACTGGCGCGAGTACTTCAAGCCGTGGGTGGCCCGGATGGTTGAATACGCCCACCAGAACGGCCTGCCGGTCATTTACCACGGCTGCGGCAACGTCAAGCTCATCTTCGAAGACTTCATCGAGATGGGGGTGGACGGCTACAACCCGCTGGAAGCCAAGGCCGGGCTGGACGTGGTCGAGTTGCGGCGTCAATACGGCCATCGGATCGCCTTCTGCGGCAACAGCGACATCACCATCTGGGAAACCAACGACATGGACCGCATCCGCCCGGAGGTCCTGCGGAAGCTCAACGCCGCCAAGGGGGGCGGCTATGTCTTCATGTCCGACCACTCCGTCACCAGCAACGTCTCCGGCCGGACCTACGACGCCATCGTCAAGCTGGTACGCGAGTACGGCCGCTATCCGTTGAACCTTCGCGAGTACGACGAACCGGATCTGGCCTGAGGAGCCACGTCGGGAACAATCGGCCGGTGGCGTTGCTCTGGCTGTAGCGGCGCCGGTTGCGCTTGTGTCGGGGTTTGTTTTTTGACAGCATCCGTTCCCAGCCTATGAGCGCCTATCAAGCACTGGCAGAGGCCGTGATCAACGGCGACGACAAGACCGCCCGCGCGATCACGGAGAAAGCGTTGGCCGAGGGCGCGGATCCACTGGCCCTGGTCAACGAATACATGGTCCCGGCCATGGATGAAGTGGGCCGGCGGTTCGAGTGCAACGAGTACTTCGTGCCGGAGCTGCTGCTTTCAGCCCGCGCCATGAAGGCCGCCCTCGAACTGCTCCGTCCCCTCTTGGTCAAGAGCGGCCAGCAATCCGCCGGCCGGGTGGTCATCGGCACCGTCAAGGGTGACCTCCATGACATCGGCAAGAACCTCGTCGCCGCCATGCTCGAAGGCGGCGGGTTCGAGGTGATCGATCTGGGCGTGAACGTGCCGCCGGAGAAATTCGTCGAGGCCGTGCGCGAAAAGGACGCCCAGATCGTGGCCATGTCCGCCTTGTTGACCACCACCATGCCGTCGATGAAGACCACCATCGACGCCCTCAAGGAGGCGGGCCTGCGCGACAAGGTCAAGGTGATCGTCGGCGGCGCCCCGTTGACCGAGAAGTTCGCCCAAGAAATCGGCGCGGACGGCTACAGCGAGACGGCCCCGGGCGCGGTGGCCCTGGCCCGCGAGAAACTGGCCGCCTGACCGGCCCGCCGGCTCATGCATCCCCGGGTGGCCGAGTTGCTGGCGGAAGCGCCCGTCCTGCTGGACGGCGGATGGGGCACCCAGTTCCAAGCCCGCGGCTTGGCCCCCGGGGAATGCCCGGACGCGTGGAACCTCTCTGCACCCGACAAGGTCCGGGAGGTCGCCCAAGCCTACGTTCAGGCCGGCAGTCGCATCATCCTCACCAACACCTTTGGCGCCAGCCGGCTGGCGTTGGAGGGGCACGGTTTGGCCGACCAGGCCCCCGCCATCAACGAAGCCGGCGCGCGGCTCTCGAAGGAAGCCGCCGCCGGCCGGGTGCTGGTCTTCGGCTCGATC
>RFJD01000577.1 GCA_003695015.1 Verrucomicrobiota bacterium
AGCTTAATGACATGCAGATGGTTTCCGTCCCTGGGCACCATTTTTCTTTCCATCTGTGACGGTCAGGAGATCTGGAATGGAGGCATTCCGGGGCTGACCGGCAGCGCCGCATGGTGTCGATCACTATAGGCAAGACAAAAAAGTGCGGGCTGCGTTCTGCCGCTGCGGGGGTTCGCCGAACACGAACCCGATCGTCCTTGGCATCCGTGCGGCAGGCGGCAATACGCCGAGCATGCAATCAGGGATCTGGAATGTCTCGGCCCGTCATGGGTTCAACCACCAGTAGGCCGCATTGAGGATGGCGGCGAAGGTCACCCAGCCGAGATATGGAAGCAACAGCAGGGCGGCGAGCCGCTCGAGCCGCCAGGATAGCGCGATCAGCACCGCGATCGTCGCACCAAGCAGCAGGACCACGACGAGAGCCGCGAACAGGTCGTGGGCGCCGAAGAAAGCCGGCGTCCACAGCGCGTTCAGGACCATCTGCAGCGACCATAAGCCGACCGCCAGCCCACCCCGCGGTCCGCCCAGGTGGCGCGCAAGGCGCGCTCCGGCCAGGGCGATGAGAACGTAGAGCACCGTCCATACCGGTCCGAAGATCCAGCTCGGGGGCCGGAAGGCCGGAGCCGTGAGGCTTTGGTACCAGGGACCGTCCGCCGGAAACAGACTGCCCGAGGCGGCGGCTGCCGCCGCGGCGGCAAAGAACGGGATCGCGACTACAAAAAAGGTCTTTTCGGTACGCGCGTCGGTCATGGCTGAGGCTTCCTTTTCTCCGTCACGGCTTGATGGGCTTGCCCGCCCAATCGAAGATTCCGCCGCTGTCGGCCGCGGTAAGAGTCTCCAGCACCGCCAGCAGATTGCGCGCGGCCTCGGCCGGTGTGAACGCCTGATCGGCCCGTCCCCCCTTGAGGAAGGGCATGGCGAGCTTTGTGCTCACGGTGCCGGGATGCAGGGCCACGATGATCGCCTCGGGATGGGTGCGCCGGAGCTCGATGGCATAGCAGCGCACCAGCATGTGCAGGGCCGCCTTGGACGCCCGATAGGCATGCCAGCCGCCGAGCCGGTTGTCCGAGATCGACCCGAGCCGCGCGCCAAGAAACGCGACCCGCACCGGACGGTCCCGGGGCAACCGCCAAAGCAGGTTGCCAGCCAGCAGCGCCGGCCCGATCACATTGATGCGCATGGCGGTCTCGAAGGCTTCGCGCGTCTGCTGGCGCAGACTGCGTTCGGGCTTCAGCCCACGCCCCAGGTCGTGGAGCCAGCCGGTGGCGACGATGAGACCGTCTAGCGGGGCAAGTGCCTCGGTGGCCTCTCTGATCGATGCGTCGTCGTCGTAGTCCAGCCTGAGACGTCGGACATGCGCGGGCAGTCCGTCGAGGCGACCGCGCGCGAGCGCCCAGACCTCGACGCCGGCGCGGGCTGCGAGCTGATCCACCAGCGCCGCGCCGATGCCGCCGCTCGCCCCGGCAATCGCCCATCGGCGAACGCTCATGGGGCCCCCTTTCCGGTTCGGTAGGCCTCGAGCGCCCGCGCGCGCGACTCCGCGAGATCGACGATCGGCGCCGGGTAGTCCCGCGCAGGCCTGAGGCCGGCCGCCTCGCGCACGGTCCCGGGCGCCATCCAGGGTGAGCCTATCCAGCGGGCGGGCAGCTTCGCGAGCTCCGGCACGAAGCGACGGATATAGGCGCCGTCGGGATCGAATTTGCGGGCCTGGGTGACCGGATTGAAGATCCGGAAGTAGGGTGCCGCGTCGGTGCCGCAGTCGGCGACCCACTGCCAGTTGAAGGCGTTCGCGGCGAAGCTGAAGTCGACAAGGCAGTCCCGGAACCAGCTCTCGCCGGCCCGCCAGTCGATCAGCAGATTCTTGACCAGGAAGGACGCGGCGACCATGCGCACGCGGTTGTGCATGAATCCCGTCTCCCACAGCTCCCGCATCCCCGCATCGACGAGCGGAATGCCGGTCCGACCACGCTGCCAGGCTGCCAGGAGGTCCGGATCCTGCCGCCAGGCGAAGGTCCGGAAGGCAGGACGCAGCGGCTCGTCCGCCATCCGCGGGAAATGGAAGAGCAGGTGATGCGCGAACTCGCGCCAGACGAGCTCGGCCCGGAAGGCGGCGACATCGGCAGCCGGCGCCGCATCCGCCACCGCGTGCCATATGACGTGGGGCGAGATCTCCCCGTGCGCCAGGTGGGGGGACAGCCGGGAGCCATGCGCGCGGGACGGATAGTCGCGGCCCTTGGCGTAACCGCGCAACTTCTCCGCGACGAAGCGCCGGAGCCGCGCCTGCGCCGCCTCTTCGCCGATCGTCCAGTGACGGGCGAGCTTGCGCTCCCAGGCGGCCTCGGCCCGGTCCGGAAGGCGGGGCTCGTCAGGCGCGCGCGGCAGGACCGCAAGCTCCGGCGCCGGCAGCGGCGGCCGGGGCGGTGGAGCCAGCGCGCGGCAGCGACGGTGGAAGGCCGAAAACACGCGGCAGCAGCCGCCGCCCGGACCAGCCAGCTCCCAAGGCTCCCACAGCAAAGAGCCGTTCTCCGTCCGGACCGCAATCCCTTCCGCCTGAAGCGCGGCCGCGATCGCCTCGTCCCGCTTCGCGATCCAGGGTTCCGCGGCGCGCGACCAGGTCACGAGCGTGGCGCCATGACGCGCGGCCAAGGCGGGCAGCAAACGGGCGACGTCGCCGCGCAAGACCCGCAGATGCCCGCCGAGCGCCTTATCGAGGGCGGCCAGCGAGTGGTGACGCCACCAGGCATAGGCCGCACCCGGGGCATGCTCGTCAGGGCGGTCCGGGTCATCGATCACGACAGGCAGCACGCGCCCGTGGCGCGCCGCGGCGGTGAGCGCGGGGTTGTCCGCAAGACGCAGATCGCGACGAAACCAGTGGATCGCGACGGGCGCATGCGGTGCGGCTGCGGGGTGAGAGCCGCTCATGGCACGGACTCCGGCGCAAAAAAGAAGGCGGCCCGGACCGCGAAGGCCCGGGCCGAGGTAGCGCCACAACCGGAGGATCGCGGCTTGAGGGGGAGAGAGGTCATCACGGGCAGGCGCGTTCGCTGCCGGGCAGCAGAACCTTGTCGATCACGTGGATGACGCCGTTGTCGGCCTCGATGTCGGCGATCACGACCCGTGCCGGCGATCCCGACCCGTCGGCGACCGAAACCGCGGAGCCTTCGCGGGTCACGCACAGGACAGCCCCCTCGAGCAGAGGGGTCACGGCGGTCGTTCCGGCCGGGATGTCACCGGAACGGATGGCGCCCGATGCAACGTGATAGAGAAGAATATTCGTGAGCTGGTCGCGGTTCTGCGGCTGCAGGAGGGAGTCGAGCGTCCCCTCCGGCAGCGCGGCGAACGCCTGGTTCGTCGGCGCGAAAACGGTGAAAGGACCGTCGGCCGACAGCGCCTCGCTCAAGCCCGCGGCCTTGATCGCGGTCCCGAGGGTCGAGAAGCGGGCATCAGCGGCAGCCGTCTCGACGACGGTGGCGGCGGATGCCGAGCCGATGGCTCCGGCCACCAGCAGAGGCGCGAGCGCACGGGTCATCCATGTCTTGATGGCAATCATGAAGGGCGTCTCCTTTCTGTTCGGACACCCCTTCTACGCACGGGGCGGCTCTCCGGATCACATGTCGTCTTCAGATCCGGAACAGCGGCTGGAGCAGCCGCGGGACGATGCCCGAAAACCGCAGCGGCGCGTCGGTCGCCGCAAGGCAGATGCAGGCTTCCCCCGGGTCGGCGGTCGGCGTGTGTTCCAGACGCGCGTCAGCAACCTCGACATCGCCGACGGAAAAATGGCCCGTCTCGTCGTGGAACCCCCCCTGAAGGACGAGGGTGAACTCCGTCCCGCGATGGGTGTGGCGGGGCACCGGCCGACCGGCCGGGACGCTGAGCAGCCGCAGCGATCCGCCCGGCCCGTGGTGCAGCAGCGCCTGCCGGATGCCGCTGCCGAGATGCCACCAGCGCGGCGGACGGCCCTTGAGCGCCATCATCACCGGACCGGGGTAGATCCCCGACGGGCGCGCCCCATCCTCCACCTGCCGATCCTGCGGTGCGGCGGGTTCCTCGAGGCGCGCCAGCAGCCGGGGCAGCAGATCTTCCGAGACCGCCGCCGGCGCCGCCTCCTCGAGCAGGAGGCCGGCCGCCGCTTCATGCGCCGCCAACTGGTCGCGGCAGTCGCGGCACAGAGAAACATGCGCGGCGGCAAGCACCGAGAACGCGTAGCTCAGCCGGCCGGCGGCGTACTGGGCCAGCATGGCGGGGGGCAGGTGATGGGTGACCTTGCGGCTCATGGCTTGGCGCTATTCTCAAGCAGCCGGCGCAGACGGCCCATCGCGAGCCTGATGCGCGACTTGACGGTGCCGAGTGGCAACCCCTTCGCGCGCGCGATGTCGCCGTGGGAGAGGCCGTCGAGATATGCACTCTCGAGCACGGCCCGCTGTTCGGCCGGCAGCTGTCGCAGGGCCGCGCGCAGGCGGTGTACCTGTTCCGCCAGCGCAACGCTGGCGAAGGCGTCCTTCTCCTGTTCCTCGCGGCCGGCATCATCCGGCAGGGGCCGCGTCTCGCGCCGGAAAATGTCGATCTGGCGATTGCGCGCGATCCGGTAGATCCACGCCGACGCCGTAGCGCGCGCGGGATCGAACTGGGCCGCCTTGCGCCAGACCGTGAGCATCGTGTCCTGGACGACGTCCTCGGCGAGTGCGTCGCCGGCTCCGCCACGCAGCAGCATGGCCTTCAGCCGCGGGGCATAGAAGGCGAACAGCGCGGCGAAAGCGGCACGATCCCTGCGGTCGCGGACCGCGAGCAGGAGACGGGTCTGGCTGTCCAATGCCGTTCCGCGCTCGTCCGCGCTCTGGGCGCCGTCCATTGCCCTGTTCCGTTGCGCTCCCGCATGGGCGACCGGAGGCCGTGCGGACCCCCTGCGCATACCGTAGCCTTGAGGAAAAGGCAGCACAACACCTGCGCCCGCCTCCCGGCCGGATTGTCCGGCCCAGAGGCGTGGCGCCGTCTCGCTGTCATGAATCGGGCCCGCGTTTGTCATGCCCGACATACGCGCGGGCGGGCGGTCCGGATCACTTCCGCCTTGCTGTCGAGGAAAAAATCGCCGGCACCCTGATCCGTCGCGCGCCGTGAAGCGTAAGCACTGTGAAGCATTAGGGTGATCGGGTGAAGCGTCGAAAGATCAACGAATGGTGCAGGCCGCAGCGCAGCGGGAACCAGGGTCGCGCCGACGCATCGCCGTCGTGGGGGGTGGCATTTCGGGCCTTTACGCCGCGTGGCTGCTCGCGCCGAAATGTGACGTCGTTGTGTTTGAAGCGGAGCCGCGGCTCGGCGGCCACGCCCGTACGGTCGTTGCGGGCCGCCATCGCAACCGCTCCGTGGACACGGGCTTCATCGTCTACAACCACGCGAATTATCCTCATCTCGCCCGGCTTTTCGACGAGCTCGACGTGCCGGTCGCGGCCAGCGACATGAGCTTTTCCGTATCGGTGGATGACGGCCGGATCGAATACGGGCTCGGCAGTCTGCGGGCCCTGGTCGGACAGGCCTCAAACCTGCTGCGTCCCGGCTTCTGGGCAATGATCCGCGACATTCTGCGTTTCCACCGACACGCTCCCCAAGTGGTCGAGCACGAGGACCTCACGCTCGGCGCGCTTATCCGCCGGCTGCGGCTCGGGTGCTGGTTCGCCGATTACCACCTGCGGCCGATGTGCTCCGCAATCTGGTCGACGCCGCGTGCGCAAATTGACGACTATCCAGCACGCTCTCTCGTGCGCTTCTTTCGCAACCACGGGCTGCTGTCGGTAAACGGCCAGCATCGGTGGTGGACCGTGCGGGGCGGCTCGGCCGTCTATGTGGAGCGGCTGGCGGCGGCTCTGCGCCGGAAGGGCGTGTCGCTGCGCGTCGGCACGTCGGTGGAGGCGGTTGCGCGCCGACAGACCGGCATTATCCTGCGGGTCGCGGGCGGCGGGCTAGAGTCCTTCGACGACGTCGTGCTCGCCTGCCACGCGGATGCGGCGCTGCGGCTTCTAGCCGATGCGGACCGTGAGGAGCGTACGGTACTGGGCGCTTTCCGCTTTCAGACGAACCGCGCGCTGTTGCACGCCGATCCGCGTCTGATGCCGCGGCGCCGGTCCGTGTGGTCGGCCTGGAACTATCTCGTGGGACGCGATCCGGATGGCGGCGCGAGCGTGACATACTGGATGAACCGCCTCCAGGCGCTACCCGAGGATGATCCGCTCTTCGTGACCCTTAACCCGACCGTCGAACCGCTGGCGGAGCTCGTCTACGACGAGACGACCTTCCGCCATCCCGTATTCACCCACGCGGCGCTCGAAGCCCAAGAGCGGCTTGCGGCGCTGCAAGGGCTGCGGCGGACCTGGTTTGTCGGCGCCTGGCTTCGCCACGGATTTCACGAAGACGGCTGCGCGAGCGCCTGGCGGGTGGCGCGTACCCTCCTCGCCGCCGCCGACGGCGGCTGCGCGCACGGATCCCGGTCGCGCGAGCTTGCGGTGTCATGAGTGGCTTCGCCCGTCCCACCCCGCCGCTGCGGCTGAGTGCGCAGACGACGCATCTGCGGCGCGGTGCCATCCGTCACCGGCTTCGCCACCATGTGGAAATGCTTCTGATCGATCCGGAGGCGGACACGCCGCTGCCTGTTCCGTTGCGGCGCAACCGCTTCGGCCTTCTTTCCGTCCAGGATCGTGACCATGGCGGTCCGCCGGGCCGCGGCCGGGGTGCGGCCTGGGCACGCGAGGTGCTTGCCCGTTATGGGGTCCCGTTTGACCGACTCGGTCTTCTGACGGGCCCGCGCTTCCTGTGGTGGAGCTTCAATCCCGTCAGCTTCTGGCTCGCCTGGCGCGCAGAGGAGCTGATGGCAGTGATTGCGGAGGTCACCAACACGTGGCGGGAACGACACTCCTACGTCTGCGTGCGTGCTGACCGCGGTCCGATAACGGCCGACGACATCCTGACGGTGCGCAAGGTCTTTCACGTCTCTCCGTTTCAGGACGTCGCCGGCGTCTATCGCTTCCGCTTCGCGATCGACGCCGGCGGCGTCGACATCCGCATCGTCCTGCGTAACGGCGGGCAAGGGGTGGTCGCGACGCTCAAGGGCCGGTTCAGACCGCTCGACTGCCGGAACGCTTTCGCGATGGTGCTGCGCCATCCGCTCGGGCCTCTGCGCACCCTTGCTCTCATCCACGGGCATGCCGCACGGCTCGCGCTCAAGGGAGCTGCCTGGCGCGACCGACCGGCGCCGCCACTTAAGGAGACCAGTCCATGACGAAAAACGCGTCCCCCCCTCTCCGCCCGGCGCGCCCGGGCGTGCTCAGACGCACGATCGCTCGTGCGTTCCTGGACGCGCTTTCGCAGATTGCAGAGGGTTCGATCCGCATCGTCACACCCGAAGGCCACGTCCATCACTTCGGCTCCGGGGCGCCCGAGGCCGAGCTTGTCATCCGCGACTGGGCCGCTGTGACCGCCGCGAAGGCGCGCGGCGACATCGGTTTCGGCGAGGCCTATGCGCTGGGTCTGTGGGACAGCTCCGACATCGAGGCATTCTGCACGCTTGCCATCCGCAACGCCGAACGCCTCGGCGATTTCTACGCGCCGCGCGGGTGGCGGCTGCTGTGGCTTAGGGCGGTGGACAAACTTCTGCGCGCCAATTCCCGGCGTGGCGCCGCGCGCAACATTCGCGCCCATTATGATGCCGGCAACGAGTTCTTCCGCCAATGGCTCGACGCCGGCATGCATTACTCATGCGCCCTGTTCGCCGGCGACGGCGACAGCCTCGAGCAGGCTCAGCTCAACAAGTGCGACCGCATCCTCGCGCGGCTCGGGCCGGGCACCGGCACCCTGCTTGAGATCGGATGCGGCTGGGGCGGCTTCGCCGAACGCGCCGCCGATTACGGCCACGCCGTGACGGGCATCACGATCTCGCTGCAGCAGAAGGCCTATGCGGATGCGCGGCTGGACGGCCGCGCGGAGATTCGTCTGCAGGATTACCGCGATGTCGAGGGGATGTTCGACAACATCGTCTCGATCGAGATGATCGAGGCGGTCGGCGAGCGCTACTGGCCGACCTACTTCGCAACGCTCGCACGCCGGCTGCGGCCCGGCGGGCGGGCCGTGATCCAGGCGATTACCGTGTCGGATGACTATTTTCCCGTCTACCGCCGAAACAGTGACTACATCCGCCACTACACCTTTCCCGGCGGCATGCTGCTGTCCCCGGGCGTGATCACGGAACAGGCGCGTCGGGCCGGATTGGCCGTCGTCGAGCGCTTCGCCTTCGGACAGCACTACGCGCGCACGCTGCGCGAGTGGATGCGGCGGATGCAGACGCGCGCCGACCGACTGCAAACCTACGGTTATGGCGAACCAGCCTTGCGCCCATGGCGGTTCTACCTCGGGGCCTGCGCAGCCGCTTTCGCCGTCGGCCACACGGATGTCTCGCAGGTGGTGCTCGAGCATGCCTGAGACCCTGTCCCCGGCGGGGCCGACGCGCGCGCAGAGGTGGCGGATCGGTCTTTTTGCGGCGCTGCTCGCCTGTGCGGGGCTTCCGCTCTACGTGCACCTGCCGCGCTTCGTCGCCGATCTCGGCCTGCCGATCGGAGGCGTCGGCGTGCTGCTGCTGGCGCTGCGGGCTTTCGATTTCGTCCAGGATCCGATTCTCGGTCGGCTGGTGGACAGGTTTCGTGCGCGGGTGGCGGTGCTCGCCGCCGTGGCAACATTGGGGCTCGGCAGTGCCTTCGCGATCGTCTTCGCCGGCCGGCCCGGGCCCGTCGGGCTGGTGGGCGGTCTTGCTGTGGTCTTTACCGCCTACAGTCTCGGCATGATCCTTCTTTATGCGCTCTCGGTGGAGCTTGCCGCCGGCGGCGAGAGTCGGGTCCATGTGGGGCTTGCGGCCTGGCGCGAGACGGGTGCGCTCACCGGTGTCCTGCTCGCCTCTCTCGCCCCGGCGGTGCTGGTCGCCGCGTTCGGAACGGCACAGGGGTACGCCGCCTTCGGGCTCGTCATGGCGGCAGCGGCCACGGCGGTCTGGGTCGTCTGCCGGCCGCTCTGGCACTGGCCTCCTGCGGCGCCGGCGCCGGCCTTCGCGGTGCGCCCGTTTCTCTCGGCGGGCGGGGGACGGCTGCTCCTTCTTGCGCTCGTCAACGCCCTGCCCACCGCCGTGACCGCGACCCTGTTCCTCTTCTTTGTCGAGGATCACTTGCGGCTGCCGGAACTCTCCGGCGCTTTCCTTGCTCTGTTCTTCGTCACCGCCGGGCTCGCCGCGCCGCTTTGGGCCACGTGCGCCCGTCGCTTCGGCGCACGGCCCATCCTGATGGTGAGCATGAGTCTGGCGATCGCGAGCTTCCTCTGGGCGGCGCTGCTGCCACCCGGCGCGGCGTGGGCGTTCGCGGCCGTGTCGGCGGGATCGGGCGCGGCGGTGGGTGCCGAGCTTGTGCTGCTGCCGGCGTTGTTCGCGTCGCTCCTGGACCGCAACGCTCTGCCCGCCGGAGTCGCCTTCGGACTGTGGTCGTTTGTCGCGAAATTTGCTCTCGCGCTCGCGGCGGCGCTGGTGCTGCCGGCACTCGCGGCGGCGGGCTACGTCCCTGGCGCGGCGCCCGATGCGATGGCCGCGGGTGCGCTCGTCCTCGGTTACGCCGTGCTGCCCTGCGTCATCAAGCTTGTGGCGCTCGGCCTGCTGTGCAGCCTGCCCAAGGAGATTTTCTGATGTTCAAGCTGCTCTCCGCTCTCTTCTTTCTGCTCGCCACCGGGTTGGTTCTGCACCGCCTGCTGTTCAGCTTCGCCGCGCAGTCGCCGGCGGCGTATGCGGACACGGCTCCGGCCTTCGACCTGCGCCGGCATCTTGCCGGCGACATGATCTCCGAAGGCGTCATCTTCGGCCCCGCCGGCATCGTCTCGGCACGCTTCGTGGCGCGCATGCGGGGCAGCTGGGTGCGACAGACGGGCACGCTTGTGGAAGAGTTTACCTACGCCTCCGGCGCGACCCAGAAGCGGCAGTGGACAATCACCATCGAGCAGAACGGCCGGTTCACAGCCACGGCCCCCGACATCGTCGGCGTCGCCGAAGGTCGGATCTCGGGTGCGACCGCACGCCTCACCTATCGCCTCCGGCTTCCGGACAGCGCCGGCGGCCATGTGCTCGATGTCGTCGACTGGATGTATCTCGCACCGAACGGCACCATTCTCAACCGCTCGCAGATGCGCAAGTTCGGGATCACCGTTGCGGAGCTGGTGGCGACCGTGCGGCCTGAGCAGGAGAAGACGCCGTGACGACATTCGCCGGATCCCGCTGGTGGATCGTGGGGGCCAGCTTCGGCCTCGGCCGCGCGCTGGCGCTGGCGCTCGCGCGCGAGGGTGCCGACGTCATCGCGTCCGCCCGCAGCGCCGACGCGCTGGCCGAGCTCGCCCGCGCGCAACCCGGAATCAAGCCTCTGCCCGTGGATGTTACCGATCCCGGTGCAGTCGCGGCGGCGGTGGAACGGGCCGGGGCGGTCGATGGTCTCTTGTATGCCGCCGGCGATTACGAACCCATGAGCGCCCGCGCCTGGCGGCCCGGCGTTGCCGAGCAGGTCGCTGCTGTCAACTTCATCGGTGCGCTGACCGTGCTGTCTCATGTCGTGCCGGCGATGGTCGCGCGCGGCAAAGGCCGGATCGTGCTGATCGGCTCGCTCGCCGGGTTCAGGGGACTGCCGGGCGCCATCGGCTACGGGGCAAGCAAGGCGGCGCTCATGCATCTGGCTGAGAATCTGCGCGTCGATCTCACGGGCACCGGGGTGACGGTTCAGTGCATCAACCCGGGGTTCATCGCGACCCGGCTGACCGCCAGGAACGACTTCCGGATGCCGCAGATCATGACGCCCGACGAAGCGGCGTGTCGGACCCTGCGCGCGATCCGCTCGGGCCGGTTTTCGGTAAGCTTTCCCGCCCCCTTCGCCTGGCTCTTCACGCTCGGCCGGCACCTTCCCGTTGCGCTGTTTCAGGCCCTGGTCCGCTGAAATGAGACGCCGTCACCGCCGGGCGGTCTCTCGCGCGATCGCACGGGCGAAGGCGAGCGGCGGGGCGCAGCGCAGGACGACCCGTGCCCACTGCTTCGTCGGCACGCCCGCCTTCTCGATGACGCGCGTAACCTTTTGGCGCAAAGAATTGAAGCAATTGCAGCGGTCGCCGAAGCCGGGGGTTGTGTCGAGTCGCTGCTCCCAGACCACCGGGCGCTGCCGGGTCGGCAACGGGTTCTCTGCCTCGATCGCGACTTCATCCCTTCAGCCGCTGCGCGCGACTGGGGGGTTCTCCACGCCCCCGCCGTCGCTCCATTTCGATCCAGACGCCGCCTGCCGCGGCTGCCCTCCGCGGGTATCGAACGGACTTGCACCGACGGCGCGTATCTGGTACACATCCGGCGTTCCGCGTTCGGAAAATTGCTGTGAGATCAGCGCCTTACGGTGTACCAGTTGGTTTCCGTCCCTGGGCACCATCTTCGGCTTCCCATCCCCGGTTCATGGACCGCTGCGGCAACACGGTGCGCGGGACGGCCGGTTGCGGCCGCCGACACGGCCGGCTCGCGGCATTCCGGGGGCAGGCGGCTAATAGAAGATCGGGTGCAGCAGGTCGGGGTAGACCAGATCGCCCTCTTCGATCACGTATTCCCTGCGCAGAAACTCTTCCGCCACCTCGTCCGTGAAATCCGCGTTGCGCGTGTAGCGGATCTCCTTCGTCCTGTCCTGCTTCACGCGTTCCATCTCGAAGATGGAGCCATCGCGGATCGCTCGACACAGCCCGTGATGGGCGGCGGCCACGGCCCGCATCGTGAAGTCGAACGGGCTGTCTCCGTCCATCAGCCGCGGCAGGCAGTGGAACAGCATGTCGCCGCTGTCGAGCCCCTTGCTCAGCATGTGGATCGTGGCGCCGACATAGCCCGGCCGGTCGTCGTACAATGCCCAGAAATTGCACGATGATCCTCTGTAATATGGCGAAATTCCCATGTGGATGTTGATGGCGCCGTGGTCGACAAGGAAATCGACGAGCCATCCGCGTATGTAGCTCGCGCCGAATACGACATACAGATCGGCCTCGAGCGCATCCGCCAACTGGCGTTTTTCGAGCAGGTTCAGATCGCCGTGCTTTATGGCGAGGATCCGGGCATTGCCCGGAAGAAAGCGGATGTCTCCGAACAATCGTCTTTCCGCCGCGATGACGTTGCCGAAATACCGCTGCATCACGTCGCTCTTCTTGAAGAAGTCCTGGACCTTGCCGGGAAAGACGGTGTTGACCTCGCAGATCACGTTCACGTCATCGGCAAGCTGCGCGAGAGCGGCCGCCAGGTGAAGGTGTCGCGGCTGGTTGCTGGTAAAGAGGGTGATCTTCATCCGTTCATCGCCCTGACGATGTTGGCATGGTCCTCCCGCGGGACCTCGAAGGGGCCTCCGGCCCGCAATCGGCTCATGTTGGATCGGAATCCGATTCGGATTCCGAGCGCGGCCAGAATCTTCAACGTGTCGTCGTTGTAGTCGCCGCAGGGATGCGACATGGCGGAAACGCTTCCGACCACGCTCGTCAGGTGGTCGTAGTTTTTCCTGTACTCCGCGTACTGCTGATCGTAGTCGAGCCTGCTGATCTTGGTGGGGTGGCTGAAGGAGTGCAGGCCGACGATGTGGCCGCGGGCCGCAAGGTCCTTCAGATGGCTTTCGGACATCCACAGATCCGCCATGACGTCCTGCGGCGAAAAGGCCTTCCGCTCCATCAGCGCCGTCATGATCTCGTCGTAGCGCTCGGGGCCCAGCACCTGGTCCCTCAGATACCGGAACCACTTGTCGCTTTCCGTGTAGAAGGGGAATTCCCGAAGATAGTCAGCCTCCTCGAAGGCCCTGCGGTGGCGGGAGAGATCGGATTTCAGCACATCCTCCGCCAGCGCGAAGAATTCGGCATAGAATTCGTCGATGTCCCGGAAACCGTGCGTGCGGAAGTGCCGGTATATCTCGAGGTTATTGGGCAGCCCCATGATCACGGAGGAATACACGAAGAAGAAGGCGTCCAGATTGCGCTCTTCCAGGACCGGGACGGCGATGTCGTACTGGCACAGCAGCCCATCGTCGAAGGACAGGCAGATGTCGCGCGGACCCAGCGCGCCGCTTTCGAACCGGCGCAGATATTCCCCGGCGCCCAGAAGGTTGTAGCGCGCGTCCAACCAGTCCAGCATGTCGGAGAACGCGGCGGCGCTCAGGCTGCCCTGCGACGGCAGGTGCCTGCCGCCGTGGAAGTGGTGGAACATGATCGCGTGCGTAAACGGCATCGTCGTCCCGGACCGTGATCGGGGCGGCATCCACCGCCCCCTTCCTTCCCGGACTTTACGTGCTTCGAAAATGTGAAGAAAGCGTTCCTGCGCACGCTGCGCCGCCTATCCGCCCGTGCCCGACCGGGTGGCTCGTGCGCGCCGCGCCTTCACGGCGCGGCCGCTTAGCCGCGATTTGACGACTTTCGTCCAAGCACGGTCGCGCGGGCAGAGGCCGTCGCCGCACCCGGCCGGACGGCCGCCCGGCGGGGCATCGCGCGTGAGACATGAGCGTGTAACATCGGCGTGTCACATCAAAGCCGCCGACGTGATGTTGGCTTTTGATTCCAAAGAGAAAGAAGGAGAGTTGGTCGGGGAGAGAGGATTCGAACCTCCGGCCCCCGCGTCCCGAACACGGTGCTCTACCAGGCTGAGCTACTCCCCGAC